>CALGEI010000001.1 GCA_937881575.1 uncultured Flavobacteriales bacterium
ACGAGTGGAGCCTACACAAACCGAATTTTGAATCTTGAAACAGCGGACGCGTTTGTCACGGATGCTTATTGCTTCAATTCTTGCGGTGCGTGTCAAGACACCACGGGTGGCGATGGCCCCTACAATGTCACGTTCAATGTCAACATGGCCAATGAAGAAGTGGATCCTACTGGAGTGTACTTGGCAGGAGGTGCTGACTTTGGCGCTCCTGGAGACAACATGATGACAGACGAAGATGGCGATGGCATTTACAGCATCACCATGAGCTTGGCGTCTGGATACACGGGCTACTACGCATTTACCAACGGTGCTTGTGGAGATTGGTCGTGCAAAGAAAACCTCGCAGGTCTTCCTTGTGGCGATCCAGAAAACTACAATGACCGTACGGTCGGCCCAATCAACGGCGCGACAACGATTAGCACATGCTTCGGACAATGCTCTACCGACGGTTCTTGCGAGCAGGTTGATATTGCAGCTGTAACGTTCCGAGTTGATCTGTCAGAAGCAGCGGTTGTGAATACAGTGAATATCTTCGGAGGCTCAGTCAATGGATGGAACAACACGGCCACACCGATGACAGACGAGGATGGAGACGGTATTTATGAAGTGACCGTTGAGTTGGCTGCTGGAGGTCACGAATACAAGTTCATTCACAACGGATCAGAAGAGATTTTCGACCCCATCGTACATGGTGCATGCACTGTCACAACGGCCGATTCGATTTACACGAATCGCTATTTGATGGTAGAAGGAGTAGAAGACTTGACTACAACTGCTTATTGCTTCAATGCCTGCATTGAATGTGAAACAGCCAATGGAATTTCAGAATTGGATGCGGCCGCGTTTGAATTGACTCCTTCGATGGCAAGCGAATCAGCTACGTTGCGATTCCCTGTTGCTTTGGCGACATCACGTACGCTGAACATTGTCGGTTTCTCTGGAGCCTTGGTTGAGCAATTCCGCATCCCTGCTGGAACGGAAGTATGGACTTTGAATTTGACAGGCTATGCCCCGGGCATCTACTTTGTCAATGCTCAAGCTTCTGGATTGAATGCTACGCGTAAGCTTGTTGTGATTCAATAAGCCTTGCTTTTTTGTTACTTGATTGATCAAATGACTTGAATTTCTTATGAAAAAATTGCTCTTAGCATTTGGTCTGATTGCCACCGGTCTCGTAACCGCCTTCTCTCAAGGAAGGTCGGTTACGGGCGTGGTGACATCGGCCGATGAAAACTCAGGGATCCCCGGCGTTACTGTCGTCGAAAAAGGGACCCAAAACGCCACGTTCACAGACATCGATGGCCGTTACACGTTAAGTGTAGCCTCGGATAATGCTGTCTTGACGTTTTCTTTCATTGGCTATGTGAACCAAGACAAAGTCGTTGGTTCCGAGGCCTCCATTGACGTTACGCTTATTCCAGACATTGAAAGCTTGGATGAAGCCATTGTCATGGGATACGGAAACCAAAAGCGGAGCAA
>CALGEI010000002.1 GCA_937881575.1 uncultured Flavobacteriales bacterium
AGCAGCAAGACCAGGAACAACAGCAAGACCAGGAACAACAGCAAGACCAGGAACAGCAGCCTCAACAGGTTGAAGGCCAGATCTCACCCGAGGATATGGAACGCATTTTGGAAAGCCTCGAAAGGGAGGAAGGCGAAATTCAAGCGAAATTGCGAAAAGAAAAAGGACAAGGCAAGAAATCAAAAATCGAAAAAGACTGGTAATGAGTGAACTCCATCTCCAATCGCTCTCGAGGTTTCTAGCCTTAACGCTTCTGTTTTTCGGACTCTGTATTTCCGTCAATGGACAGGTCGCGTTTGAAACAACGGTCAGTCAAAACCCGGTGCGTTATGGTCAAGACATTCAGTTAAAATTGACGCTGAAAAATTTTCGTCAAAACGTAGAAACACCGAAAATCCCCGGGCTTCAGCTACGATCAGGCCCATCGACTACTCAAAGCAATTCTTGGGTCAATGGAAAAAGCAGCTCTGAAATATCCTATACCTACATCTATGCAGTGGTATCTCAGAAAAACATCACCATCCCGTCATTGAAGATCAGAGGACCGCAAGGTCCAGTCGCGAGTAAACCCTTTACGCTACAAGTGATCAAGGGAGGAGTGAATCAAAAGGACATCCAACGAAGCAATCAGCTCGGCGACCTAGCGTGCGTCATTGAAGTTTCCGAAACGGATGTCTTCATTGGGGAGCCCATCATCGCTTCATTTAAAATCTATAACCGGGCCAACAACTTGGACGTCCGTGAATATGTGGTTCCGGAAATGCCCGGTTTCTGGAAAGAAGTAGTTGATCAGCCTGATCCAGGTTGGGAACCTCAAGTCATAGCGGGCAAACGTTACAATGTTGCCAATGTGCGATCAGTCGTTTTGTTTCCTCAACAAACAGGAGAGATCGTCTTGTCTGGCTTCGAGCTAAAAGGCTATATGAGAATGTCATTTTTCGATGGGAAAAATGTCGAGGCGAAGTCTGACCCCGTCACCATTCGCGTCCGACCGCTCCCTGAGCCTTTGCCTGCGAACAACATCGGAACATTTAAACGGCTCAAGGCGCAAACCAAAGTTTCCACCAACAACTCCATTGCCAACGAAGCCATCACGGTTGATATTTCATTCAACGGCGAGGGGAACCTCAAATTCATTCAGGAGCCTTCGTTGGAATGGCCTGCTGAATTTGAAGTGTTCGATCCTGAGGTCAATGATCGGATCAATGTCTCAAAACAAGGTCAAAGTGGCAGCCGGACGTTTCGCTACGTCGTCATCCCAAGAAGTCCCGGTGTATTTCAAATCCCCAACATAGACCTTTCCTGGTTCAGCCTGTTGAAAAAGGACTTTCAATCACTCCGATTCGAAGGACCAACTGTGACCGTAGAGCGCAATGAAGCTGTTCCGGAATCGGGCATGAGCTACAATTCAAAGACGGATGTTCAGGTGCTCGGCCAGGAGATTCGTTACATTCAGACCACATGGAGCAGCCCATGTCTGCAAAGAGCCCACTGGGATGGTCGGAACCTCAGTGCTATGGGGTTCTTATCCATCGGTCCCCTCCTATTTGGATTGGCTTGGTTCTTTCGCCGTCGTCGTGAACAAATCGAGCAAGACGAGCTTGGCTACAAAAAGAAACAGGCACGTTCTAAAATTCGAGGTGAATTGAAAGTCGCCAAGAGCTACTTGAACGACGAGCGTGAATTCTTCCCCGCACTGGGCAAAGGCATGGAATCTTACCTTCTTGCTAAATTGGGCTGGAATGCCAGTCAAAATCAGCGAGATCGACTGAAAGATGCATTGGAAAAGCACGCCCCTTCTTGCGTCCATGACTGGATGGACCTCCTCGAGCGGATTGATATGGCTCGTTTTGCCCCCGGCAATGTCGCACCACCGCATGAGATGTTGACAAAGGCATCGCTCTTGGTTGACCAAACTGAAAAAACTTGGAAAGCATGAAGCAGCTCATCTTCGCTCTAATCTTTTCCGTGAGCTTCAGTAGCTACTGGACACAAGACCTGTCCTTTCTGAGAGCCACTTTTGACTCAGCAAACGTGGCTTATTCAGAGGGACGATATGCTGAAGCGCAAGCTGGTTATGAGCAGATTGTAGCAACCCATTTGCATTTTGATTCCGAGTTCAATTTGGGCAACTCGTTCTTCAAACAAAGCAAATTGGGCCAGTCCATCCTGCACTTTGAGCGTGCCAAACGCCTCGACCCTTCAAATGCCGATTTGGAAAACAATCTCCTTTTGGCCAACGCTCGGGTCATCGATCGCATTGAAACGCTTCCAACCGCCGGAATTGAGGACTTGTGGGAGCGCATGCTCTCTCCAGGCCGTTTCCCTTTATGGTTCCGATTGATGATTGGATTCTGGACGCTTGGATTCGTCCTATTGGCTTGGCGGCTCTGGCAATCATCCGTCGGAAATCGACGCATTGCAGGCACTCTAGGCTCCTCACTTTTAGTCATTGCAGCCGTCTTCATCGCTTTGGCTTACGGATCATCCAAGCGCATCAACAGCAGCCAAGAGGCCATCATCATGGTCGACCTGGCAAATGTATTGAGCGAACCGAGTGCCGTTGCAAGCACCCTGTTTGTATTGCATGAAGGCACCAAGGTTCGCATCCTACAAAAGGTTGACGAACAATGTGAGATTGCCATCGCCAACGGCAATGTGGGCTGGTTATCCACCCGCAACCTCGAAGAAATATAGTCGACGCTGAATCAGCGCTTCACTTCAAACAGCCAATTGGCCGGACGTCCCGCTGCATTCGATCCTGAAAGCACATACGTTCCTGTTGCCAAATGTCCAACATTCCATTGGGTATGACCACTCCCCCCTGCGCGTTGAGCCGCAACGTGTTTGCCTGATGCCACTTCGTGCAAGTTCACCGTTGAACCTAACATCCAACCCGATGATTGCACCGAAGTCACCGCCGGATTGGGATAACCTGTGATTGCGCTGTCTTCGACGTCATCCACTCCATCTGGATTGGATACATCGTATAAAATGATGTCATCCAGTGCGGCCTCGATCAGCGACCCGCCGTCCAAATTCTCCCCAATGGTCGTGCTATCAGAAGCAATGAAACGCATCTGAAATTCAGACGTCACGTCGATCACATCCGCAACCTTGAAAGCCATCCGGCGCCAGGAAATATCCTGTTGCAACGTATTTTCCAGGTACTGCCATGTCGTCCCACCATCGCTTGACAACTCCACTTGCCACCAATCGGACGCGGGGTTCGCACCTGAAGCTGGAGCATTGACATACCATCGCCAATAGGACATAACGGGCTCTTCAAAGCCGGTCAAGTCGATAATAGGAGAAAGCAATGTGGTGTGTCCAGCATCCACATCATTGACACCAATGCCATCATTGACACCAGGGTTGAGTCCTGTCAAAAATGCATACCCTGCAAAACCGATGGTGTGGTCCATTGTTGGCGCAACGATGGTGCTCGCATCATTCATTTCGGCATACGATCCCACAGGAATAGCCTCCTCCCAAATGCCTGTTGTGGCTGAATCTTCTCCTGGAATCCCTGTTGTCCAACTTCCGAAATCCGAATAATCGTCCGAATCATTGATCAAAACGGGCTCGACTCCAACCAACAAATAATGTGGCAAGTTGGGATACGGGACGTTGGCCGCTGCAAAAGGAGTGACCGCTGACAAGCCGCCAAAATCATCTACGATCCCCATGTAGTATGCGATAACGGATCCGTTGGATTGAGCTGGAAGCGCTGCTTCAAATAGGCTGCCTCCGTCTGGATTGTTCATTTCCATTTCCATCCAATCACCATTGGTTTCAGTTTGGTACCAGAGTTTGACCGCACTGAAATACAAGCTAAACGGGAACACAATATCCGCCTCTCCTTCGATGACCAGCACCTCATCCGCCGCTGCGAATTCCATGGGGTCGTGGTCAATCTCAGCATAGCTAAAGACGGTAATTCCGTGGATGTCAAATCCCTCAATGATGATCAAATCATTGGGCGTGCCATTGGATAAATCCCCATCGTCATCATCCGCTTGCAGCACGTCTATGAGCACGTCCGTGAACGCTTGTCCTTCATTGCCATTTTGGGCAGTCGCCTGCAGTCCAGAATACGCATCAACAAAAAGTGCCATGGTCGCATTCCAATCACCACCCATCAGTAAATGCGTGTCGTACCATGCACCGCAAATGATTTCTCCATCCGCGTGGACCTCACCGACCAAGTCTTCCGGATAGACTTTTGGTTCCAAATCGTACCGACGAATGCCGTCCTCATTGTCCGTGTAAAAGCCTTTCCCGATTTCGGCAATGTCTCCCAATGACATGGCCCACAAGTCCGCATAACCTTCTCCCATGGCGCCGTTGCTGAAGTTGGCTCCCAATGAATTGTAGAAAAAGTCATTGATTCCGTGCCCGTACTCATGCCATACCACATCCGCAATCAAGGAGGTGGCATTGCACCCGCCGGCGAGATCATAAAAGTTGATGCTGGACCCGTCATAAAAGGCGTTGCACTCTCCCTCCACATCGATGTTGGTTGTCATGGAGAAGTCCAACGCATCAAAATTGGGCAAATGCGTCTTCATGTGGTCATGGATCCTCGATACAGAACGATACGCTGAACGCTCTTTCAAATTGCCCAAACCATTGATATTAATGGTATTGTATCCATCCGAAAAGTTCACTGCCGACGAAGGCATCACACCGGACGTGTAAACTGAACTCCAAGCTCCTTCCAAATTCACATCGACCACCTGAGGTCCCGTGGCAGTTGAGATAAACCCTCCATCTTCATCCGTATAGATGGTGGAAGTGCCAAAAGGCAACGCCAAATGTGGCATCGCCTCCACGATCGGAAGTTGGAACGGGTACATGTCGTGCACATCGGATGTGATCAGGCCACTGATGACTTGCAAGGCAGGCCGGTCAATCCCCATGCGGCGCACCGCTCGTTCTGGCTTGTTTTCGGTCGCGGGCATGCTCCATTTCCCATCGATGTGCTTGACTTCATTTACGCGCATCAAAATCTCACCAGAATGCACATCGACCCACGTCAAATAGCGTCTTGGAACCGCACTCTGTCTTCCGGGAACCATCCAACTCCGGATCAGATGCCATTCCACACCGCCTTGGTTGTCTGCTGTAGGAACTAAACGCAGATCACCGGCTTCGACTGTTCCCCATTCATCGAACACTATTCCTTGGGTGGCTGCTTCTTGCTGGGCCAAATCCGATAAAATTTCGCCTTCAGGAATGGCCGCGTTTCGGTACCAATCAGCTCCCCAAAGAACCAATTCTCCATCCAGCCACTTGGTGGTCATGCGTCCTCCTTCTACTGGAACGCCCGCGACTTTTTGCTCTGCAAAAACCCAATCATGACGCCCCGTTCCTGAATTGACCTCCCAGCTCAACGGCTCAGGGGTCACACCAAAGATGGCCATATTCGTGTCAAACCAGGACTGGGCCTTGGACGTCAAGTCATCTCCGACGACTCCAATGGCTGGGCCGAATGCCCGATGCGGAAGCTCAGTCGATGCCGACATGATGGCCCTCCAACGCGGATGCTCATCCGTCCAATCGTTCCATCCCGAAGCTTGACGCAAAAGACGCTGCTGCTGGTCTTTCGGATCTTTTTCCAGTCGATCCATCCGAATTTCCAACGGATCCATCACTGCAATGTGATCAATCTGAGCCGTGGCAAGGGTTGTCGACAACCCTTGAAACAAGATCATTCCAAGAAGCAACCGAGAGAGCGTTGAGTGCAGGTATTGTGTCATGATAAAAAGAATCTGACACAAGGTAAAGAAGAGAAAACATACACCAATGAAAAGTTCACCCATTCATCACAGGAGGTCGTTTGGAGTCCACTTGCCGCACTAAATTGCACCATGTCTTTGAAACTCCTCTGGCCTCGAATTGTGTTTTTCTCATGGGGTGTTGGACTTTCTCTCTCAGGGTGTGTCTCACTTCAAGACCAAAGTGAAGTGGTCTTCTCTTCTCCGAAGGCTCCGCAATACTCAATTGAATCGCATTGGGCCTCGCTGCCTTGGCGCGTAGACCCCTCCGACCAAACTCCCAAAAATTTACCCCTGGTAACCGCATGGGATTCTTTGGATGTCGACGTCTTCTTTGTCCATCCCACCCAATATTTCAAAGGCTCAGGTTACAATGCGGCAATTGAAGACGAGCAACTCAATGAAGAAGCTGACCAATACACCATGCGGCTTCAAGCTTCGGCTTTCAACATGGGGGGCAGGCTCTATGCCCCGCGCTATCGACAGGCACACATTGGCGTTTTCAGTTGGCAGGATAGTCTGAGTCTCGCCGCATTGCAACTGGCTTACAGCGATGTTCGTCAAGCCTTTCTTCATTACATGGAACACTGGAACCATGGAAGGGGAATTGTTCTGGCCGGCCACAGTCAAGGAAGTTTTCACTTGCGTTGGCTGCTTCAAGAATTCTTTGACAACCAACCCCTGACTTCCCAACTCGTCGCCGCCTATGGCCCTGGATTTGATTGGTATGCCAGTGAGTTTGAGGCGCTTCATGCATGTAAAACCCCTGAAGCAACGGGCTGTCTCTGTTCGTGGATGTCGTATGGGGAAGGATACTTTCCGAAATGGTTGGGCTATCGCGATGAAATCCCCATTTGTACCCATCCGGTCACGTGGCGATTGAACGGAGGGATCAATCGTCTTGAGGCTCACCAGGGAGTCGTGCTGTCAAAGATGAAATTTGCTCATCCCAACAAAATCCAAGCTCGTTCAGAACGAGGAGTGCTGCAAATATTACCACCCGACGTGCCTTTTTCTAAGCTTTTGCATCGGGACAATTGGCATGTTGGCGACATCAATTTATTCTGGCTCAACGTGAGAACCAATGCACGCCTGCGCTCGGAAAAATTCATCCAGCACGGCCTGCAGGACAAAGGAGAGCCAATCGATTAATTCTGACGTTGCAGCATCGCCTCGATGAAGCCTTTCCCAATGGGCTCAACCAGATCCTGATGATGCTCTGAACGCTCGGGATGCCACTGCACCCCAACATAGAATGGGAATCGAACTGAATCCTTGTGAACGATGCCTTCGGGCAAACCATCAGGCGCTACCGCCCACACCTCCAGTTCTTCTCCCAATTCATCGATGCCTTGGTGGTGATGTGAAATGACCCGGCTCTCATCTTGCAGTTCTACATGGACACCATGAGGAATGGACACAACCGTGGCAAGATGGACCGTATCACGCGTGTCCCCTTGATTGCCCGCGCGGTGCATATCCCCGTGTTTTCTTGGCAAATGTGCATCCAAAGTCCCACCAGCAAAGACATTCATATGTTGCAGTCCCCGGCATATTCCCAGACATGGCAATCCGGTATCATCAACCCATGTCAATAGACGCACTTCAACGCTATCGCGGATTGGATGAATGTCTCCACACAAAATGGTGTCTCCTGCCTGATCGTATAGCTTCGGATTCAAATCAGCCCCGCCCGTAAGCAAAATCCCATCCGATAATTTCAACATGTTCGACCACTCGTCCTCTCGCAATAGACCCGCGTCAAAGAATTCAAAAACCAAGGAATCTGAGGCCAATCGGGAGAGATAGTCCTCATAGGTTTTGCTCTCAAACAGTCGTGAACACAATACGACCAGCGTATCCAAAGAATGCTCGGATGTGGCTGCAATCGGCGCTGGAGAAGATGGGGCATTTCGGCACCCAAAAGAAAAAAAAAGGGCGCATGTCCATCCAATTCCTAGAAAAAAACAAACACCCTGTATTCGTCTGACCATGCGACAAGGTGCAACGAAAAAATCAAAACGCATCTTCCACTCCGAACGTAATATTATCGCTTAGCAATCCAATCAACCCGACAAAATGTCAATACGCTCTGTATAAACCCGCAAAATATCCGTATATTAGAGATATCTTTCGCGCGACGCGATTCCCGTTCAAATATCCATCGACCTCATGAAGTCAAGGTTGTTTTTTCCTTTGGTTTTCATCGCAAGCTCATTGAATCTGTGTGCTCAGATCTCGTGCGAAGACTTGCCTTACAATCCCGATATTGACTGCAACGGCAACATCAACTATGTCGATTTAAATGCATTTTTGATTCAGTATGGAGACACGGAATTTGAACTCGATCTAACTCAGCTGAATCTGCCCGGGGATGAAGATGCCCAAAATGAGTTGCAAGAATTGTTGTTCTTGAATGACACGTTGTATTTAATGCTTGCAGACACGGTGTACAGTTCCGTGGCCATCGACTTAGGTGATGCAGGACAAAGCGCGTACGACGTCTGGTTGGCACAAGGAAATGCGGGTTCAGTGGACGAATTCTTGTCCTCGCTTGTTGGCTCCGATGGAATGGCTGGCGAACAAGGAATGCAGGGCGAACAAGGAATGCAGGGCGAACAAGGAATGCAGGGCAATGAGGGTGAACAGGGAATGCAAGGCGACCCAGGTCAAGACGGGGCGCCCGGCTTAAGTGCTTATGAAATTTGGCTGGGACTCGGAAATCAAGGCTCAGAAGCTGATTTCATTCAGGCTTTATTGAATGGTCCAGCGGCCCCTTCAACACACGGTGTTTTTGATTCAAATGTGGATGGCAATGTATTCATTATCCCCGGTGGATTGCAGACGTTGTCCATTGAATTGTTCGGTGCTTCCGGTGGTTCAGGTGGCGATGTTTGCGGACAAGTGGCCGGATCCGAAACGTGTGATTTCTGCAATCCCATGGGAGGTCCGGGTGGACGCGCTTTGCACATCAACGGCATGCTCTATAACCTCCAGGTCGGCGATACGTTAACATTGGTTGCGGCGACGGCTGGGGCTGACTCCAATGAAACCATCTCCTGCAGCCCAGGTACGGCTGGATGGTCTGACTGGAATTGCGGCCCTGCTCCAAGTGGAGAAAGCGCAGATGCCACCATCCTAAAACTCAATGGCGAAACACTCATTGAATTGACGGGAGGACAAGGAGGCACGGGTGGTTGCATTGGTTGCCAAGGCAACGGATGTTTCGATGGCAGTGCTGGCATGAATGGTAGCATCGAAGAGATGGCCAACTGGATGACGCTCTTGATGAGCGCAACGATGGAAGAAAACAGTGCATCTCGTTTGGTGATCCGCTACTGATTCATTCTCCAGTCCTACTTTTTGAAAACCACCTCCACTGCCTTCATTTCTTGTTGACTTTGAAATCAGTGAAATCCACTTTTTCAAAGGGATGAGCTTCCGTAGTAAACACACAATCTTCAATATGTACTCCCGGGAGATCTGGTGAAAATGTGAGGTACAAGTATTTCAAAGTCTCCGCAAAGAAGAACGTTGGCATGTAATCTCGAGGTTCCATGGTCGCTACATTTTCGACCGATGCAAACGCCACATCCGTGCGGCAGTGAGTCTTCAGGTCTTCCCAAAACCCTTTGTTCATCTCCACAAACTGAGGATCGCCCGTAATCCTCGATAAGTAATAGGCCGATTCCATGATTTCAGGATTGAGGTCGTACACCGGATAGCCTGGTTCACCTGTGCGGTAATCATAGACCATGGGCTCCAAGCCATATTTGTTCCACAAGCTCGCCCACGTGGATTGCAAACGCACCGCACGAGCGGTATCACCTGACAAGGCCAACATGGCCGGGAAAAAGGCATCGTACAACGTGACCATGGAACTCACGTGTTCGCCCGTATGCATGTCCGATCGACCATACCACAATTGGCCGTCGTATTCATCCGCTAAGTATTCATGAATGACGGGGAGACTGACATCCCAAATCTCCTTGAGCTCCTCATCTTGGAACAAAACCCAACTCTTGAGCAGGTATTCGTAGTAAGAATCTACTCCTGCGCAAATGTGGCTCTGGGTGCTCACCCAATCTCCCGACGACACATCGATGATCTCACCGATTAAATCGAGATCACTCCGCCGATTAAAAACAGCCCGTGTCGCGCGCTTGCCGGTCTCGTAGTACTTGGCATCGCCCGTAAAATGACTGAGCACTCCCATTTCAAACGTATACGACGCGGCCTCCGCCACATTGACCGTATCACCTCGGCTCTCCCCTGTCTGCAAATTCACCCAATATCTTGGGATTCCTGTTGGCGTATTGAATGCCGGCAACATGCGATCCGCAAAATCTCTTGCTTTGTCTAGGACCTGGGGATTCTTGCAGTGACTGTACATGGACAAAAGCCCGCCCAAGATGCGGATGTTGACCTCGAATATCTTCACATCCACATCCTTATCAAAGGACAAGGAATCCACGACAAAGCGCTCCACCTCAGACGCTTCTTCCTCAAACCCCATCAAGACCAACGTACTGTACGCATCAATCGGAGAAATGTACAAGGGCTCGGAATACCAATCCCGGTGTGTGCGTGATATCGGCGCCAATACATCATGCCCCCAAGCATAGGTTTTATAAGCCTTCCAACTTCGCAGCGTTTCAGAACGAACCTCATCGGCCAAGGCGCTCAACGCGATGGACTCTGTTCCTGTGGTGGAACTTTTGATGGGAGCTTGTTCTCCGCACGACACGAATAAAATCAAGATCAGGCCGAGGATGGAGAAGCGGATGGGTTGCATAGTGAATCGGAGTGTTCGTTCAAGACTCCACAAGAATACAAACGATGGGGTCCGATTTGTCAACCAAGGAGTGCGTTGTGCAGACGATACGAATTCGCAAGAAGAATGGTCGCTTCATCACGCCGTCCCAAACAAAAAACGGCACACCTGAGGGCGTGCCGTTGATCTGTGGAGAATATCGGAGTCGAACCGATGACCTCTTGCATGCCATGCAAGCGCTCTAGCCAACTGAGCTAATCCCCCGTGGTCGCTTCCATCGAAGCGCTTGCAAATATACCTGATTTTGAATGCGGAGCAAAGTGCAATGTGCGCAACATCCACTTTATTCTTTTTGTTTCAGCTGGCATTGAATTCACGTTTTGCTCTTGCAAGACTCCTTGAATTCGTTCAACTTTAGGATTCCATTATAACCCCCTTCAGATGATTCCAATTTGCCATTTATTTCACATCAACAAGCCTACGCTGGACGTTTTCAATGCCCTGACTTCACAAAATGGTCTCAGTGCTTGGTATACAAAAACAGAAAATGGGGATGCCAAAGGGGGGGAACAAGTGACCTTCCATTACGGCAGCATGCAGGTTACAGTGGCGATCAAAATGTATGTTCCCGGTGATTGCGTGGAGTGGGAGTGCGTAGCATCTAGCCTACCGATGGTCGGGCACACCTTTCGGTTTGACTTGGATGAGAACGACGGCAAGACCCGAGTCCGATTCGCACACCAGGGCTTTGATGTTCAGGATGACATGTACGCCAACATGAACTATAGCTGGGCCAAGTATCTAGAAAGCTTACGTCAATATTGCCAAACCGGCATTGGTGAAGCGTTTGGGTCTGAGCATTACCGGGTTTAACCCGTCGGCTCGTTTAAGGGGCAGCGATGGTTTCCTTCACAACCCACGCTGCGGGGAATGCTGACCAGCAATCGGATTCTGATCGTGCCACGAGGACAGCACGACCCTCCAGGTCCCACGTGTGTGATTCAAATAGAGTCTCTTCCAATGCCTGCATTCCTTTTGTGACGGGCACATAAAACGACCGTGACCCCGACCACCGCATGCGTCCATCTTGCAGCGCTCGAACACGCAAGGGAATCAACACCGAATCAACGGCTAAAACCCAATCCATTGACTCGTAAACGGAATGATCCGCGAGTGAGCCCTCCAACCAGTACATCCGTTGTTTGATGAGATTGGACGCTCTTCCTGGCAACACGCCTTGCTGAAAAAGGGTATCCAATTCAATCAAACGTGTTGGACAAGGGGAATCCTGATGTTCAGCAGATGATCCAAGCGGTTCATTGGTTTGACAGGCCAGCAACAGCACAGCCGAACAGAGTAACAGGGGAAACAACAGGGAATCAAACTTCATGAACTCACGATGTCAAGATTGATGCCAAAGCTGGCAGAAGTCGTCATTGGACGACTTGAATTGGAATGGCACGCATCGATTTGGCCGTTCCAGAGGCCTGTCCGATCCAATAATAGGTCCCTGGCGGCAGTCCTTCAACAGACACCTGAGACCCCCTACCGGACCGTACGGACCGACCGGAGAAATCCACCAGCATCCAAGCATCTTGTGCATTCCAACCGATCACCTCGGTCCACTGCCTTGCCGGGTTGGGCGCAATGCGCAACGGCTGTGTCTGTATTGCATCTGGAATCGTCAGCGCTGAGTCTCCCACGAAAATTTCTTCATCAAAAACATACCCCCCCACATCGGCATCCGGCAATCCCAACAAATAGAAATCATCCCGTCCATTGGAATACCCATCTGTTCGCCCCAAAAACCAGAGTCTTCCCGAAGCATCCTGTTCCATGTGGTTTACAGCGTCATCCCAAGGCGAACCAAAAGAAGGACCTCCCTGCCAAAAACCTCCGTTGCTCGACCATCTTGAGAACAGCACCTCTTCTCCTCCCAATCCCAATTGTTCCGTCCAAGCGACCGTCGCAAAATCGGTAGGACTGTACCAGTGGATGCTCCTTCCTTGGATGTCAAATCCGGAACCCGGGATGTTTTCCAACAACAGCGTACCGTCCCAGGCGAAATGAGCAAAGGCGAGGCGGTCACCATCCGCTGTGGCGACATTCATGAGCACAAGTATTCCCGACTCACTGGCATCCATAGCAACGGCTACCGTCTGCTCATCCCAGCTTGATTCATACGTCCAGAGAAGCTCGTTCGTTCCGGGCCTGATGGCGTCCACACGAACGCGGTCTGATGCTCCTACCAACGTGGAAGCGACGACCAGTGTATCGCCCGTCCACACGCCGTCTACGGCCACTTCTTCGACCGCAGTTGCATGGATGACTCCGCTGTTCACATTGGACCAAGCGTCCGCTTCTTCTCCATGCTGCATCCAACGGATATCCCCATTTCCGGTAGCATATGAAGTGCCCAACGTCCACATCGTATCATTTCGATTCCAACACCGCACAGGCAAATCCCATGACGACGAACCCCAGGTGGTGGTGCCGGTGAGCACTCCATCGGAAGACAGATGATACCATCCCCAATCATATCCGTCAGAAGGGTTGGTATACCGCATTCCTAAGATGGTCAGCGATCCATTGGAGTGTTCGATGGCGTCCACCGCCTGCAACAACGGCGCGTCCTCCACCGTCGTGCTCCAAATGGTCTGAGCATTGGAATCCACACGAAGGATCCACGCATGGTTTTCAGAAGCTGTTGTACTGTTGGTTGTTCCTGTGAGCAAGAGATCTCCTCCTTCCAGCAGGGCAATTCGCGCACCGCGATCGTCCTGAGGCCCCCCAAAAACATGCATCAAAACCGAGTCCACATCTTGAGCGGAACTCGCAAGAGCACACACCCAACATCCAATGAGTACTGCGATTCGTTGCATATCAGTCTTGCACTGCTTCATACACCCGCTTCAATTGAATCAACAACGGTTCCAAAGCATCGAGTTGCAGCATATTGGCGCCATCCGAAAGCGCTGAAGCAGGATCTGGATGGGTTTCTATAAAAATACCATCAGCTCCAGCGGCAATAGAGGCCTTGCCAATGGTCGCAATCAATTCGGGGCGACCACCGGTCACTCCTGCGGTTTGATTGGGTTGTTGCAGGCTGTGTGTGATGTCCGCGATGACCGGTCCGTACTTCCGCATCGCAGGGAAACTGCGCATGTCCACGACCAAATCTTGGTAGCCCATCATCGTACCGCGTTCAGTGAGCCACACCCGTCCGTTACCAGATTCCTGTACTTTCTGAACGGCGAATTTCATGGACTCTGGCGACAGGAACTGGCCCTTTTTGATGTTGACCACCTTTCCCGTTTCGGCCGCGGCTACAAGCAAATCAGTCTGCCGGCAAAGGAATGCGGGGATCTGAAGAACATCAACGTGAGCTGCTGCCTTCGCTGCTTCATCCGCCGCGTGGATGTCCGTCGTGGTGCGCACACCCATTGTTGCTCCCACTTCTGACAAAATTGACAACGCTTCGTCATCACCAATGCCTGTGAAGCTGTCCAATCGGGAGCGGTTGGCTTTACGGTATGAACCTTTGAAAATGAAGGGCAAATCCAAACGGTCGCAAATTTCACCGACCGTTTCAGCCACTTGCATCGCCAGCGCCCTGCTTTCAATGGCACACGGACCCGCTATAATTTGAAGGCGGTTCGCGGCATTCCAACCGTGAATTTCAGGCGATTGCGCCGTCCAAGGCGCCTTGTTTTCCGTCGATGGAGTCATGCTGCGAAGTTCGTTAGAACAGCGCAATCGACAACACGGTCAACGCGGGAATCATAAGCCTTCGAATCGCAAGGTTAAGCCCCGACCGAAAGCCGATGAACTTCCCCAGCCCCAAGGATCTTCAAGATACAAAGTCAACGCGCGTTCATTGGGCACCCTCCAGCGAACCCAGGCTGCCGGTCGCAACCTACCCCATCCACCCACTACCCCCTGAATTCCCGCTTGCCATTGCTTTCCAAAAGCACGACGGTAGCCCAACATCACCCGAGGCAATGGCATCCACTCCCCCATTTGCAGGGTGACGTCGCACCCTGAACGCGGGCCCAAAGGATATTCAATGGCCACATCACAACGTCCTGGCAATCGTTGCAGCGACACACCGGCTGTATCGATTTGCAAAAAATCTTCTCCGAAACCAGCCGACTCCAATGACTCAAGACTCAGTCCTGGACCTTCCAACGCAAAGCCCGAAGTTTCAAGCAAGGTGTCCACCGCATACCGCGCGCCCCCCCCAGGCACGACGACCCACCCCCAATTTTGAATTTGCACATGGAATGCAAAGGGAGCTTCTTCTCTGATGAAGTGCCATTCGCCATTCAGTGCCAATCCCCAGCCTGAACGCGTATCGATGGAGGCGTCGGCCCTCATAGAGGCATACAAAGAATCGATGTCCTCATTGACACGAAAATATCCGGTGTGAATTTGTCCACTGAGTTGCAGGTGTCTATAGGCCAACCCCACCTCGATTCGATTGTTATTTCGTCCTTCTAATCCTACTGCAGCGGTGCCCCAAATCGTTGTTCTCAACTGCGAGCCATCCAAGACATCCCAACGTCCCAAATGACCTTGATTGCCCATAAATGCCAACTCAAATAGCTCTGGTGTCCAGCGTGCATCCAAAAGTGATCGGCCTTGAAAGGATCCACATATGCGCGCATCCGATTCCTTCCAAAGACGATTTGAACTCCATTTGACCACACCTCCTGCTGAAAAACCAAATGCGCCCATATCTCCACTCTGAGAAGCCAACGCAGATTCAATCAATTCACGGCCAATTGCACCACCGCGCATCAGGATGCCACCCAACTCATGGTCCAATGTATTGGAACGATGTTGTCCCCAGGCTGTCGCCGAAAAGTTGTTTAAAAACGGCAAATTGCCCAATGAATCCGCAGCTAATACCGGTTCATCTTGAGCCGATAATGCTTGCATCGGAAATGGAATAATTCGGCTGAAAAGCAACAAAAACAGAAAGGTGACCCCGTGTTTCATTCGATGACAACTTGATGCTTCCCTTCTACTCGCATTTGAATGCGCATCCGCTCATTCCCTGTAAAAACAACCGGTCCATCTGTCTGCATGTAGCCCGTGATCGCCAATTCACCTCCAGACATTAGCATGTCCGATGAAATGGGAATCCGAAGTTCAACGGGCTCATCCGAATCCAATCCTTGCCAGTTTGAATTCCACTCCCCGGCAAAAAGCAAGGGCTCCAATGATGCATTATCAAAAGTCCAAACACAATCCAGCCCCCAATCAATTGGAAATCCGTTGGTCACTTCGAGCACGAGGTCCCCGGTAAAATCGGGCAGCGAAATGGGCTCTAGTTCGCGCATCAGATGCAATCGTAAATTTTCTATTTGGGTGTTGAGCGGCCACTCAAGATCCAACACCAATTCTGGCGGCATCTGGGCATCAAAGAAATCGTTGCCCCCAGAAACGTCACCCAACGGATTCAATGTTGCCGACCCCAAAGCTGTCACAAGCTGCGGCAAATAGCCCAACATTTCAAAGAAAGAAGGCCCCGTCTCAAGCAAGTCCAATTCCCATAGAGCCGGCTCTACATCGTCTCCTTGCCAGTTAGCACGCGAAATCAACTGGGGAATCCCAAATTCGGGGTGATCCAGGGCAATCCCATCCACATTGAGCGCATCCAATGTCAAGCGCAAGTCCGCTCCGATGGTATTTCTGAATTCGAGGCGAGCTCGCGTAGGCTCCACATCGATGAAGCCTCCTAGAAAAATCTCTGGGTCAAAAACAGTTTGTTCTACATTCAACTCCACCACCTCTTGACCGAAGTAGCCCGCCACTTGGCGTACCAGCATGTCTTCAAAATTCATACTGACTCTGATGCTATCATCGCCAAAGATTTGAGCCGTGTCAGGGATGGAAGCTGGAGTACCAATCGTTAGATGGCTCGCAATGCGGTTGATTTCCGTTCCGCTCACTCCAGTCAAGTCTATTTCAGCTCCTGACAAATCAATGGTACCCGTCTCTGATTGAATTTCACCTGATACGGCTGGAGGGAGCAGCACATCCAAGTTCACGGCCTGTCCATCGATGGTCACACTCGGAAAACCATAATGCAATTCCACATATCCGTTTGTAGAGCTCTCAACAGAATACGAAATGGTACCGGATTCAAGACGGATGAAGCGAAAAGCTTGGTCGATTCCTTGAAAAACAATGTCCTCCTCTGTATCCAATAAGACAGCACCGGGTGGCACTTGAAAAGGCCCTCCCACAAAATCAGGCGACAGGTCTTCGGTCACCAACGTGTCGGGAAGCTGGGTCAATGATTCTATGTCCCAACTCGACAAGGCACCATAATACTCCAATGTCGCCGTCGTTCCATCCGATGAGAATACAGACGTATCTGAAAAAACATCCGTCCATTCAATGACATCGTCAATCAACGGAAGGGCCAAGTCCACTTCCCATTCGATGGGAGCGCGATTGCAACCGGAGGTCAAGATCAAGGCCACAATGCCTCCGAACAGGGCACCGTACCTCACACCTCTTATCCCATCGAAATTCCGATTCATCATTGATTTGTTGACCGGGACGCCATGGGTCTTTGGAGAAACTTCGACCATCCCATCCAGGGGTCCAAACTCAACCACAATGCCCACGCCGCACAAGTGCATATTAAAGATACGAATTGCGCAGCAAAGATGGACACGATGAGGAAGGCAGGAATGCCGATCACCAAGAATCGATGAATCCACTGGTGCACTCGAGGTCGATTTATGCGGGACCACCAGAGAATTGGCAAGAGTGGAGAAGCCCAAATTAGATTCCAATTCGCCCAGGTATCGCGATGATCTGTCGCGACCCACATCAACAACAACAGCATGCCCAAAACAGCCGCAAGAAGTTGAACGGTTTTGCCGACTATTCGTTCCCAACGTGGAATCTCTTGCCCTCTTTTAAACTGAATGGCTCGACGAATTGACCAACCAAGCGACCACATTACCAGCATGAAAACCCACAACAAGGGGTGTCCAATAATCGGCAAATGGGCCGCACGAAACCACGGTCGCTGGGGCGGCACTAGCTCCGTAACATCCCCGGCAATCGGTGCTCCATCCAATTGCAATAAGGTCAATTGTGCCATGAGGCCGTCGGGCAAAAAACTCGAACCACAAGGAGGCATGACGCGATCTGCACGGGGACCGAGAACCAAGTCAATGCCGGCTTCCAACCAGGAATCTTCGTGGATATAGGGCAGAATAGCTTCACGATAGGTCGACCCCAGCATTGGGTCGTTTTCACACCCCAATTCCAACCGATCACCTAAAACCTCAGACAGCAAGGACAGCACCCGGAATGCACAATTGTCTGAAAAGAATTGGTAGGCATACACCCGGTTTTCGGGCAAATGATTCCATTCGAGGAAAGCAGCAATCGCCCGGGCATCCGGGGCAGACAAAAGCAAGCGTTGTTCAACCAAAGCGCGTTCATCGCGGAAGTATTCCTGCTGGAATGAGGCGAATTGAGATAGCGACAATCGATAATCCAATTTGCCTTTTAAGAACCGTCCGTAAAATCCTTCTGAGAATTCAAACGTTCCATAATTGTAGACCACATCAACAGGAGGTGCATGCCCCGGGTCGAATATTCTAATGGCCGTGTGCCCCCAAGCGGAGTAGGCATCCTGTCCTGGAGAGCCCGTCAAAATTGACACCTGAACCTCGTCGGACCAAGGGAAAGACGGCTGCGAGTCCTGCGCACGGGAGCTCCCTGAAAAACCAAACCAGAGCAACAAGAGCAGGAGGCGCGTCCAGGTGCCATCAGCTTCCCAAATTCCTTTGAACCAGAGCCGAGCGGGCCCCGTGAGCCAGACGGAATCATACAGACGGGAATCACTCGTAGGAGGATTGAATTGCACCTGCAAGGTTCCGCCAGGCATGCACACTGTGCGGTGATGATCTCCACCGCACTTGGCATGGTCGGCAAGGGCAGCGGCTACGGCTCCAGTTCCGCAGCCCCGCGTTTCAAATTCGACTCCGCGTTCATACGTGCGCATGTGAAGTACGTTGGGATTGTCCTCCACATGCCGCTCAATAAAATTCACATTGATTCCATGAGGAGCATAATGGGCATGATGCCGAATCGCTCTACCCACGTCGACAACAGGAAATGACGCCAATGGCGTTGCCGCATCAATCCACTCTAGGTGATGTGGAGATCCCGTTTCAGCGGTCCAGGCTTCAACACCATGAGGGGCCAGCGAATCTACCTGAATTGGGCGTTCGACAGGTTGCATCTCAACCGAAGGCAACCCACTTCCTGCATCCCACCGGACGGCATGCACACCATCACACGCTTCGAACCAACCGGCATTGCCCATCCATCCTTCGGCACGCAAAAAGGCAAACAGGGCACGACTTCCATTTCCGCAAAACGATCGTGAACCATCGGAGTTCAGATAATCCATCTCCCAACCTTCGAACTGGCCGTGATCATTCGGCAAGGTCAGCGGCTTGAAAAAAATAACGCCGTCCGCCCCCACTCCGTCCTCTCGGCTGCACCAACGTTGAATGTGCTCCGAAGTTGGCAGACCCGTCCAATCTCGAGCATCGCAAAGCATGAATTCATTGCCCGCTCCTTCCCATTTCCAAAATGTGAAACGCATGAAAGCGAAGGTAGCCCATCCGGACTGCTCTATCTTTGCCCCACATGCCGAAAGTGAACCCTTCCAAGACTCCAACCATCTCGGTAGACGCCTTGCTTCAAGCGTACAAGACCATGAGCACTGCTCGGGCCATGAGCGATTTGTTCGAAGCCAACGCCCGGCTCACCTCGAAATACGTGCACGCGTGTTCTCGAGGACACGAGGCCATTCAATTTGCCGCCGGACGGCTTCTGCAGGAACAAGACTATCTCAGTGCGTATTACCGAGATGACTGTTTGCTGCTCAGCATGGGATTGAAGCCCGAAGAGCTCATGCTTCAACTGTTCGCCAAGCGAGACGATCCCTTTAGTGGAGGCCGTACGTATTATAGCCACCCTTCTCTCAATCGAGAAGGCCTGCCGCGCATTCCACACCAAAGCAGCGCCACCGGCATGCAAGCCATCCCAACCACAGGCGTTGCCTTGGGATTGCAATACCGAGAACGCATGGGCCTTCCGCATGATCGTCCGGGTGAACCTCCCGTGGTCCTTTGTTCCATCGGTGATGCAGCCATGACCGAAGGTGAAGTGAGTGAAGCGTTGCACATGACAGACTTGCGGGAGTTGCCCATGGTGTGGATGGTGCAAGACAACGAATGGGACATTTCTGCCCATGCATCTGAAATCCGTTCCAGCGATGTATCCACATTGGTCAAGGCTTTCCCCAACATTCAGTCTTTTCGAGTCAATGGCTCCGACACCGAAGCTTGCATGGTTACCATGGAGTCCGCCTTCGCTCATGCGCGGCAAACGAGAGGCCCTGTTTTAGTTCACGCCGATGTGCCTTTGTTGGGACACCACACGAGCGGAGTGCGCAAAGAATGGTACCGCCATGACCTGAGCGAACATGCTGAACGTGACCCCCTTCCCCTTCTGATCAACCGACTGGAAGCCTTGGGTATTCAGAAAAAAGAATTGCAGCGCATTCAAGAGGAGGTCGCTGCTGACGTCTTGTCTCAATTCGAAAACGCCCAATCCGCTGAGGAGCCACGCGGCGAAGATTTGATGGCGCATGTGCTGGCACCGACAGCGATTGTGCAGGAGGAAGGCACTCGGGCACCTCAAGGGGCCGAAGAATCGTTGATGGTCGATTGCGCCTTGCATGCCATGCAAGAAATTCTCCAGGACCATCCTGAAGCACTTTTGTACGGCCAAGACGTCGGCGGCCGTCTGGGCGGTGTGTTCCGAGAAGCGGCCACGTTGGCTCAGAAATTCGGAGATGAACGGGTGTTCAACACGCCCATTCAAGAGGCGTTCATCATTGGATCTACGGTGGGAATGTCGGCCACAGGATTGAAGCCCATTGTCGAAGTTCAATTCGCCGATTATCTCTGGCCGGGCTTGAACCAGTTGTTCACCGAGCTGAGCCGTAGCTATTTTTTATCCAATGGGAAATGGCCCGTCAGCAGTGTAATCCGTGTACCCATCGGTGCCTATGGATCCGGCGGACCGTATCACAGTTCCAGCATTGAATCGGTTTTGGCCAACATCATTGGCATCAAGGTGGTCTACCCATCCAATGGAGCTGACCTTAAAGGCTTGCTCAAAGCCGCCTTTTACGACCCCAACCCGGTCGTAGTCCTTGAGCACAAAGGCCTCTACTGGTCTAAAATCCCCGGAACGGAGGCTGCCAAATGCACCGAACCAGACCGCGATTACCGTGTTCCCATTGGAAAAGGCCGGATGGCACGAACTGTGGACCAACCTTCGGAATCACCACAATGCACCATCATAGCCTATGGTCGAGGCGTATATTGGGCCGAAGAAGCGTCCAAAGGACTGGAGGGATCCACTGAAATTTTGGACCTGCGTTCCATTCATCCCGTGGATTTCGAACTGATTCGCCAACGCATTGAACACACCCACCGTGCTCTCATCATCACCGAAGAACCTGTTTTGAATGGATTTGCCCAGGCGTTGGCAGGACGCATTGGCTCCGAGCTATTCGCTTCCCTCGATGCACCCGTGCATGTCGTAGGAAGTATGGAAACACCGGCCATTCCGTTGAACGAAGGATTGGAGCGCCATGTCTTAGTGGACGCTCAGAAAGTACGAGAAGCCCTGGAATTGACGTTGTCTTTTTGAAATCAATCCCATGTCCCATCCCATTTTCCCCCTTCTCCTCGCTAGCATGCTTTTCCCCAGCTCGCTGCATGCGCAATGGAGTGGCACGATCGTGTACAACGTCCAAGCTGAAACGAACATCCAGCCCCAAGGTCTTGACTATCTGCCACAACAAGTGATTTTGGAAACCAATGGGCAGCAGTTTCGCATTGTAGAGAAAGGAACGGATTTCGAGCGGATCTGGCTCATGGATGA
>CALGEI010000003.1 GCA_937881575.1 uncultured Flavobacteriales bacterium
GCAGGAGCAAAGGTAACGGATGCTTTGCATGTCCTAACTTGCAGGAGCGGATGCATTTTGCAAGAATTCACTTCGGATGGTCTTCGTTGAGCTGGTCACAGCTCCGATGGACCTTATTGCTCTTCGCAATGGGGGTGTCATGGTCTGCTCAAGCAACCCACAATCGAGCCGGTGAAATCACGTATTCCCATGTGGAAGGGTTGACGTATGAAATCCTGATTACAACCTACACAAAGACCAACGCCATTGCAGACAGGCCCTGGTTGTATCTGTATTGGGGAGATGAAAATGGAGCTCCCGTAGACAGTTTGGAGCGCGAGTCGGAGCAGTTTTTGGACAACGATGTTCAAATCAATCAGTATCGGGGTCAGCACACCTATGGAGGTCCTGGGATCTATGAGATTTTAGTGGAAGACCCCAACCGAAATGACGGCGTTCTGAATATTCCAGGGTCTGTTGATGTGCCTTTCTCCATTCGAACGCTATTGATTATTGATCCGCAAGCGGGACACAACAACTCGGTGCAGTTGTTAAACCCCGCCCAACAAAACGCTTGTCTCTTCCAACCGTGGATTCACAATCCGGGAGCCCACGATCCCGATGGAGACATCCTGAGTTATGACCTCATAGCCTGCAGAGGATTCGAGAGCGAACCCATTCCCGATTACGTCTTGCCCGATGCCGTGAGTCCTGCAGAAGACGTGTTTAGCATCGATCCCGTTTATGGAGATTTGGTGTGGGAAACGCCTCAAATCGCGGGGGAATACAACGTCGCGATTCGGATTCGAGAATGGCGAGACGTGAATGGACAATTGATCATGGTTGGCGAGGTGGTTCGTGATATGCAGATTTCTGTTCAGGTGTGTCAGAATCGTCCACCTGAACTGGAGTCGGTGGCAGATACGTGCATTGTCGCGGGGTCTTTCTTGACCATGGTTTTCAATGCGGAGGATCCAGATGGAGATTTAATGGATTTAGATGCGATTGGAGGTCCGCTTTCGGAGGTGGAGAACCCAGCTGTTTTTAGTGATTTAGGAGCAGGGATTGGACAGTTTGTTTGGTCGCCAGAATGTGCGGAGGTGCGTGCACAACCCTATCAGCTGGTTGTACGGGCTGAGGACAACAACAACCAAGTGACCTTGATGGATTTGGAAACGGTTCAAATTCGCGTCATCGCTCCGGCTGTTGAGGTGCAAGAGGCCACTCCGGCGGGCAACAGTGTCATCGTAGAATGGAGTACGCATACGTGTTTGGATGATCTGCCGGATTGGAAAGTGGAACAAGGCACCTACCATATTTACCGAAGGATTGATTCATTGGAATGGTCGCCAGGAAGCTGTGAAACAGGAATTCCGGAGTCCACCGGCTTTGATTTGATCGCGCAAGTGGACGGCTTGAGCAATACGGTGTGGGTTGATTCGTCAACGCTTTCCTATGGAGCGACCTATTGTTACCGCATCGTGACAGAATGGCCGGGCAGCGGTGAATCGTTGGCCAGTGACCCCATTTGCGCAACCATTGCAAAGGATGTTCCTGTGATGACCAAAGTTTCGGTGGAATCAACCGAAGCACTCTTGGGAGCGGTTCAATTGGGTTGGTCGCCTCCGACCGATGCTGATACCGTGGTTTTCCCGGGGCCGTATTTCTATGAGG
>CALGEI010000004.1 GCA_937881575.1 uncultured Flavobacteriales bacterium
GCCATGAGCGCTTCTCCTCTGCGATAGGTGTATCCGTTATCCGCACTGGGGTCGTTGATTTTGGCGGCATATTCAGCCCCAGCAGACCAACCCTTGCGCATGAGGTCGAATCGATATGACCAAGCGCCGACATTTTCAGGCAGCGTTAAAACAAGGGTGTCGCTAGCGATGGTTCCGCCGGCCTGGAACTTACTGACAAAGTTGGCGCCGAGATTCACTTTGGTTTTCCAATCTTGTCCTCCCTTCTCAGCCAGGAGAGCGTTCAGATCCAAGTTGCCATCAATGCCACGCACAATGCCGTTTCCATTGATCAAGCCATCGTCAAAATCAAAACGTTGTTTGCCATAGACGGTTTTGATTTGCAGCCCTTCAAGCGGCCTTAAGATGATGCGAACTCCATCCAGAGCATTGTCAATTCCTAGAGCTCTTTCTTCATATGACCGCAATACGATGCCGCTCCCGAATTGCTCGTAAAAGTTACCGATGGTCACATCGACATTTTGGGAAGGGGAAGCGTACCGAGCAAATCGATACCCAATGCCACTTCCTTTAAAACGACCTGGGAACCCCAACACGGCGTTGAGATAAGATTCATAGCGAAAACCAGCGCTGAACCCTCCTTGATTGTATCGCAAATTGCCATAGGCGTTGTAGCCTGTTTTTTCCGGCGGAACAATGGCCCCGATGCGTTCGTCCTCACTGTAAGATTGCCAGAGGACTTGGAAATTTCCAGAGACGGGTCCTGTGTCACTTGCGTTGCCACCAGATCCTTCTCCTTGGGCCTGAAGGCCTTGGAGGATGACCCCAGATGCCAAGATGAACCAGAGAGTCTTTTTCATGGGGTCAAGTTCAGCAGCTGTTCGTACACCTCTTCTTCATCCCCATCTGAATAATTGTTGTGCTGCCAAATAACTTGGCCTTCTCCGTTGACTAAAAAGGTATGCGGGACATTGACCACTTGCATGGCACGCGCAAAGTCTTTGTTGGGGTCTAGTAAAACAGTGTAGTCCCACATGACGCTGTTGACATAAGGTGCTACCCGATGAACACTTCGCGAGTCATCTATACTGACCGCGACGATTTGCACGCCGGTTTCGTCTTGCCAATCTTCGTAGAGCTCAGCATAGTTGTTTAATTCTCGTTTGCACGGGCTGCACCAGGTGGCCCAAAAACAGATCAAGGTGGGCGTTCCGGATTCGTACAAGCTAGAAATTGGCACCATGGAGCCTTCCATGTCCTTCAGTTCCATCTCAGGCAATTGATTGGTTGCTCTCGAGGGATTTTGTGCAAAAACCGGGTGGGGCATGGTGCACCAAAAGGTGATTAATGCGACCAATCCGACAAGCCGTGACATGTTGTTCATTCTGATGAAGTCTTTAGGAAAGATGGGTTCGGCAAGATAAGCGATTCAATTTCAAACTGGACTTGACCGGGTTACAAAATCCGCGCCATGATAGGTATCTTCGCCCTATGAAAAGCATTCACATATCTGCCGTGCTGCTCGCCTTCTTGGCGCTGGGAGGCCAGCAAATGGTCTACAGCCAAGCAACATTGATTGAGCCCGTTGAATTTTTTGAGGGCTCATTATCAGATCCGGAAAATGACGAAATCTCATTGCATTGGGATGTCGCCAACCTCACGAATGATACGTTGCAATTGATGGTAACGCGTAGCATTGTTCAAGCGGTAGAGCCTTACAATGTTCCTTATACAGAGGGTGAGCCTGGGGGGTATGATCGATTTTGTTGGGGCCCCTTATGCTATCCTTATGGCACAGTTTCGAGCAATACGTCGCCCAATTTTGTCGTGACGATTGCGCCCGGAGGAACTGACTCGACGTTCATTTGTGACTATTACCCAGCGGGGATTGCAGGCGTAACGGCATTGGAATATTGCTTTGCACCGGTAACAGATTTTAACGCTGGCGTGTGTCATACCGTTTTGTTTTGCTTGGATGCAGAAGATTGTGCCTTGAGCACTTCGGATGAAGAAGCCTTCGTGTCATGGGGAGACATTTCTCCGCAACCGGTAAAGGGTCTTTCTACGTTGTCCTATGAGTTGAAAGCGGGGCAATCAGGGAATGTCTCCATCTTCAACGCTGCAGGACAAGAGGTTTGGACCAAATCAGTGAGTCAATCGCACGGATTGCTCTACATCGATGGAAACGATTTTGCGGAAGGATTGTACTTTTTGACATTGCATGTCAACGGTGGGCATCCTCAAACACAAAAATTCATCGTCCAACACTGATCCAGCATTGGATTTTGGTTTTGAAGGATTTGGGGATTGAAGACAAGCATTATTTAGTAAACGAACCATGAGTTCATCGACGAAGCAAGAGGCGCTAGATTACCATAGTCGTGCGAGACGAGGAAAGGTAGAGGTCATCCCAACAAAGCCTCACAGCTCTCAAAAGGACCTCTCATTGGCCTACAGTCCGGGCGTTGCCGAGCCTTGTATGGCGATTGCTCGGAACCCGGAAGACGTTTACAAATACACGGCCAAGGGCAATTTAGTCGCGGTCATCACGAACGGAACAGCCGTTCTTGGGTTGGGGGACATTGGTCCGGAAGCGAGCAAGCCGGTGATGGAAGGCAAGGCGGTACTCTTCAAGATTTTCGCAGACATTGATGTGTTTGATATTGAGGTTGATGCATCGGATGTGGATCTGTTTGTGGCAACGGTCAAAGCGATTGCACCCACGTTTGGAGGCATCAACTTGGAAGACATCAAAGCGCCCGAGGCGTTTGAAATTGAGCGTCGACTGAAAGCGGAATTGGACATTCCCATCATGCACGATGACCAGCATGGCACGGCCATCATTTCTGCCGCAGCACTTTTGAATGCACTGGAATTGGCGGGGAAGTCCATGGACTCCATTCGCCTTGTGGTCAGTGGCGCAGGCGCCGCTGCTATCAGTTGCATTGATTTGTATGAGCAGTTGGGTATGAAGTTGGATCAGGTGGACGTCTTTGATAGCAAAGGCCACATCCATGCAGGAAGAGTGGGTTTAGACCCGACGAAGCAACGGTACGCCGGAGAACGCCGGTTTGACAGCCTCGAAGCGGCGATGCAAGGCGCAGATGTTTTCTTGGGATTGAGCAAAGGAGGCGTGGTCAATGGTTCGATGATCAAAGGGATGGCGGAAAACCCCATCGTTTTTGCGTTGGCCAATCCCGATCCTGAAATCCCGTATGATGAAGCCATGGCGGTTCGAGACGACATCATCATGGCGACGGGTCGATCGGATCATCCCAACCAAGTGAACAATGTCTTGGGGTTCCCTTTCATCTTTAGGGGAGCTTTGGACGTTCGTGCAACAGGAATCAATGACGCCATGAAATTGGCGGCTGTTCGAGCCATCGCCGAGTTGGCCAAAGAGAATGTTCCTGATGAGGTGGCGGAAGCTTATGGACACCAATCCTTTGTGTTCGGAAGAGAATTGATCATTCCGAAACCCTTGGATCCGCGCTTGATTTCATACATCGCACCGGCTG
>CALGEI010000005.1 GCA_937881575.1 uncultured Flavobacteriales bacterium
CTCTATCGCACCACAGATGCGGGAGCGACTTGGGTGCGACTCGTCATGGAAGGGGGCGAAGTCACAGGACATGCACTTTCGGTTGTCCAAGATCCTGTAGAGCCATCGCTGTTGTTTTTAGGCACGGAAGAGGGACTCTTTGTGAGTTTTGATCGCGGCGCCAACTGGAAGCGCTGGACACACGATGTGCCGTCCGTTCCCGTGAGGGACATGGTCATCCATCCACGAGATGGGGACTTGGTGCTGGGAACGTTTGGTCGGGCGGCGTATGTCATTGACGACATGGCTCCGCTAAGGGCCATTGCGGCAGAGGGCAATGGGGTGATGGCCGATCCGCTGCGGGTGTTCCCGGTGGCCGATGCGTATATGGTGAATTACCGTCGACCTGTCGGAGCCCGATTTGGGGCGGACCACCAATGGGTTGGAGAAAATCACGATCGAGGCGCATTGATCCAAGTGTACATCCAAGCGGACTCGGCTGAAGCGGCAGGAAAAGATGCGGTGCATTGGGCCATTTTGGATGCGCAAGGCGATACCCTGCGTCAAGGGGAACGCGATGCCGAGGCGGGGATCCACTCCATTGGTTGGCGCATGGACACCCATGGAGTGGACTGGCCGCGACGGGGGTTACCGGAAGCTTCCAAGATGCCTCCGGGTGGAGGTCCACAGGTATTGCCGGGAACCTATCAGGTGATCGTTTCGTTTGGGGATTATCGAGACTCTTCAGAGGTCACGGTGCATCCGGACCCACGAGTTCCGTATAACCGAGTAGCCCAAGAGGCCCGCATAGCCTTTCAGCGCAATGTGATGTCCGAGGTAGACCAAATCGCCGCGGCCATGGCTTCCATTCAACGGGGATTGGAGACCATGAAGGTGGTCAAGCAAGAATTGAAACACCTGCCTGATTCCTTGACGGAGGATCTGACACAATTGTCGGATTCACTGAAGAAGGCCTTCTTGGACGTAGAAGCGATGTATACGGAACCAGAGGATTTTAAAGGAATCGAAAGTGTAACGGAACGTTTGAGTTCTGTGATGTGGAATGCATTTTCAGTCAATGGCGGAGATGAAGCACCGGCTGGAAATTCGGAACGAGCATTGGAGCGACTGCGTGAAGAAGGCGCTGAATTTGCAGAAGCGGTTGAAGTAGTTATGAGCGGACTTTGGGTCAGTTGGTTGGACGCAGTGGATGCGGTCGATCGATCGCCTCGTCGGATTTTCGAAGCCACGGATCAATAAATAGGGGAGCAGTTTGAGTGGTATTGCGATCACTACGCAATCATCAGATCCGCCAAGCGACCATCCATTGGATGGCCATGTTCATCATGTAATTGTTCCAACCAGGAACGGTTTGTTCCGGGCGTGGGCTGATGGGCAATAGACTTTGTGCCAATCGTACTTCGACATCCACTCGATCGGAGGCGTGAAATCCGGCGACACCGATGGCGCCGAGATCGATGGGATTCAGGACAAAGGAGCTGATGTCACTGAGTCCGTTGCCGTAAAAATCTTCTTGGCCTTTTCCCAATAGAATGCTGGGTTGAAGTCCGATTCCAAACCACCAGGTGTCCGCGCCGGGATGCCATAAGCGAAGCAAGGGCACATCGATGTAGGTGAACCGGTATTGCCATGTGGTGTAATCGCCATTTTTGGTATCGGGCGGCTTTCGACTTCCTTTTTGTGTCCAAACGATGCCCAATTCAGAACTGCGTGAAGATGTCCGCCTCATGTTCAAGGTCGCTCCAAACGTTCCGCCAAACTGATTGAATCCGGAAATTTGATCTCCCTGCACCTGCGTAGTGACGAACCCAAGAGCGAGCTTCGCACTGAAGGCGATGGGGCGCTCCTCGGACTGCCCAACCACAGCGGAATGAGCGACAACGAATCCCACCAGCATGAAGAGGGCAACACACCGACTCATCGCAATTAATCGGCTGGGTGGAATTCGAACGAATTCAATACAAGGCCATTGCCATCTGAAACCACCACGAGGACGGTGGCATTCTCCACTACCCATGCGTTGTCCCATGTGTAAGTAACCGAATGCGAAGCCACGTCACCGGCTCCGGCGCCTGTGGCGACATCTCCGAAACCGAGGCCAAAGGCGCCATGGACGGAGCTGCGCAAAACGTGATCGAACTCATAATCTGGCACCAACTCCGGGTCACTGGCATAATCCAATTGGTAGTCGTATACATCCGATTCCAAAATGAGCAGTGCCACTTGAATGGGGCCGTCCGCATCGGCGTAGAAGGTTCCGTGAACGTGCACATTCAGATGGTCGTTTTCGGGGACCCAATCATGGATGACTTGGAGGCCGACTGAGAGTTCGGTGTTGAGCTGTTCTGCAGTTTGGTCTGACCATTGTGCAGGCGCCCAGAAATTACCAGGTCCGCCAATGCGGTTGATGCGCCCTAGCGGATTGGCCTGAAAATCCAGCTGATCCCAGAATAAATTGCCTTCTTCCGTTGTCCAGTCGGTGTCGAAGTGATCATCGTCGGTGTTGGCCAAATTGCCCGCGTGAATGGCCATGACAGAGACAGCGTCTCCGGTATCCTCTGCAATCTGTGCGGCGATGATAGCCGCAGCAGGACAATTGCCACATTGATGGGCCGTAAAGTCCTCGATGAGGACCCGTTGCGTAGCCTCAGCAATGGACAACGCGGAAAAAGCCGGTGCCGGACCGTAGGCCGTCGCTTGGTATGCCGTTGTAATCTCTACAATGGGGTTTTCAAGCTCATCACAGCCAGAGAAAACCAGGACCAGGGCCATTGGAATGATGGTCAATGCAGAAAGTCGTGTCATGGTCTGATCAAAGGGCGTTAGCGAACGATCAATCGAGCACTTTGCTTGCTTGTTTTGGAATGACCTGAAACCACATAGATGCCGGGCGCCAAATCTTGAATATCGATGTTCAAGCTACCCGAGACGGGGAGGGAAGGATTCACCCACTCTTTAGCCAATGCTCCGCTCATGTGATGAATCTGTAGTAAATGGCATGCCGGGTTGAGGGCATTCAAAACCACGCTGTTTGTCGCGGGGTTTGGATGGAGGAGGATGGGCTCGGAAGAACCGTCAAACTCCATGACATCGGTGTTGACACTGTTGACCAAAAAGCCCTTGTTCAAGTTGGACCAAGCGCCGCTATTGGAAGCCGTGAAAATGGTGTTGATGTTTTGCAAATCGTCATTGAACGTGCTCAGGTCACACGCGATGTTTCCACCATTGCCAGAAAGGTCATACAGATCGAAGCCATAGCAGCCTGTGGCGGGCAACGAAACCCACCAGGTGTACTCCGAGTTGGCCTCGGTCATGTCACCAAAGGCAACGCCTTCCACTTCCACTCCTGAAGCATCGGTGATGGACCAACTGTTATCGCCTGGAGTCTCATCCGTGGT
>CALGEI010000006.1 GCA_937881575.1 uncultured Flavobacteriales bacterium
CTGTGAATTTTGGGGCCAATATCAATAGCGCTGGAGATGAAATGTTTCCTTCTATGCGATATGATGGTGCGCTGGTGTATGCGTCTTCAGGCAAAGGGGGCATGGGTGGATTGGATATTTTCCAAGCGACTCCCGCGAAAGGCAGTATGACGTTTGAAGATGGAATGGCGATGCCTTATCCAATCAACAGTTCAGCGGATGACTTCAGTTTGATTTATGCGGACGGTGAGGATCGCGGTATTTTCACGTCGAGCCGACCTGGTGGAAAGGGGAAAGACGATTTGTATTCTTTTAGCCTTCCAGAAATGGAGTTCTGTTACCGAGCCAACGTATACGATTATGATACCGGCATGCCCTTGATGGCGGAGCTAGTGATCAATGGTTCGAAGGGAGATTCGTGGGCCATAACTGCAGATGCTGACGGTTCTGTCTCATTATGCGAGAAAGAAATTAAAGGGGCTACAACCTACGATGTTGATGTCAAGTTCGAAGGGTACATTGGCACAGGTGATCGATTTGCGACTGTAGGGATGACGGAAAGCACAACGTTCGCTCGGGAGTACTTCTTGAAGGAAGTTGTTTTGGATGAGGAATATGCCATGCCGCTCGTCTTGTATCCTTTCAACGAGGCTAAATTGTTGATTGACGCCACAGTGAACAGTGCTGATTCATTGAGCTATCTGCTGGATATTATGGAACGCAATGAATCCTTTGTGATTCAGCTTGAATCTCACACGGATAGCCGGGGAAAAGATGATTACAACAAGAATTTGTCTCAACAGCGGGCCCAGACATGTGTCGATTACTTAGTGAGCCGCGGTGTTGCTGCAGATCGCTTAGTGGCTGTTGGCAAGGGAGAAACAATGTTATTGGTGTCAGATTCAGAGGTCAATGCCATGGCATCGGAGGATGAAAAGGAACGAGCACACCAAGCCAATCGACGCACGGTTTTCCGGATTTTGCGATTTGATTATGCTCCGAGCAAGTGATTGAAGATCTTTCTAGGTATGCTTCCCGCGGTGTCTCTTCGGGAAAAGAAGAAGTGCACGCGGCCATTGCAGATGTAGACAAAGGATTGTTTCCAAAGGCTTTTTGCAAGATCATTCCAGACTACCTCACGGGTAGTTCAGACCATTGTGTTGTGATGCATGCGGATGGTGCAGGCACCAAATCCGCCTTGGCGTACATGTACTGGAAGGAGACTGGAGACGTTTCTGTTTGGAAAGGCATAGCCCAGGACGCGCTGATCATGAATTTGGATGACCTGATTTGTGTGGGAGCCACAGGTCCTATTTTGGTATCGAGTACCATTGGTCGCAACAAGCATTTGATTCCAGGAGAAGTGATTTCGGCCTTGATCAATGGCACGGAAGAATTGTTGGCTGATTTAAGGAATTCAGGGATTGATGTGCAAAGCACAGGAGGGGAAACAGCAGATGTCGGAGATCTGGTGAGAACGATCATTGTAGACTCAACGGTCGTGGCGCGCATGAGACGATCTGACGTAATCGACAATTCGAACATTGCACCAGGTCAAGTGGTCGTTGGTTTTTCAAGTTTTGGACAATCCATTTGGGAGTCGTCCTACAACGGCGGTATGGGTTCAAACGGTTTGACTTCTGCTCGTCACGATGTGTTCAAGAAGGAATTAAAGCATCGTTTTCCAGAAAGTGTTGATCCTAACACGGATGAGCAATGGGTGTATACAGGGTCTTATGGTCTAACCGATACGGTCGAGGGTGTACCCGTCAATGCAGGCCAATTGGTGCTTTCTCCGACGAGATCGTATGCTCCTTTGATGGCTAAGATCTTCCCTGAATTCAAGGGTAGGATCCAGGGCATGGTGCATTGCTCAGGCGGAGCTCAGACCAAAGTGTTGCATTTTATTGAGAATGTGCATGTGATCAAAGACAACCTGTTCCCAACGCCTCCTTTGTTTCAGATGATTCAGGCGGAATCAGGCACGGAGTGGTCTGAGATGTATAAAGTGTTCAACATGGGACATCGTCTGGAGATTTATACGGATGCAGAAGCAGCGTTGGAAATGATATCCATAGCCGAGGCAAATGGGATTGAGGCGAAGATAATTGGTCGTTGCGAAGCATGTTCTGGACAGCGTGTTACGGTAACGGGTGAGCACGGAACCTTTGAATACGGCGATTAGCTAAGCCCATGAAACGCGAGAAGGAATTGATGACCAAGCTCGCCTTCATTGCGGACAGATACCGCGAAGTCGAGAAAAGCGTGGGAGATCCCGAGGTGGTTTCTGACCCAATGCGCTATCGCGATTTAATGCGTGAATACAAAAAACTCGAGCCGCTCGTTGAAACGTATGCGCAGCTTTTGGCTTGGGAGACGGATTGGGGTCAATGCCAAGACTGGCTAATCGGAGATGATGCGGAATTTTCAGCATTGGCCAAAGAGGAAATGCCGATTATTCAGGAAAAACTTGAAAAAGGCTATGCGGAGTCCCGGTTGATGTTGCTTCCACGCGATGAGGCAGACGATCGTCCCGTGATGATGGAATTGCGTGCAGGAACGGGGGGAGATGAAGCGGCGTTGTTCGCAGGTGATTTGTTTCGGATGTACCAGCGGTTTGTAGAATCGAAGGGGTGGAAAGTCAAGATTGTGAATGTCAATGAAGGAAGTGCCGGTGGGTTCAAAGAAATCATAGCCCGTATTGAAGGAGAAGGTGTTTATGGCGTACTCAAATTTGAGAGTGGTGTGCACCGTGTTCAGCGTGTGCCGGAAACGGAGTCTCAAGGTCGCGTCCATACGAGCGCTGCCACCGTTGCGATTATGCCAGTCGCAGAAGAAGTGGACATTGCATTGGATCTGTCGGATGTTCGTCGGGACACTTACCGTGCCAGCGGGGCAGGCGGACAACACGTGAATAAAACAGAGTCAGCGGTTCGATTGACTCACCTGCCAACAGGAGTTGTGGTCGAATGCCAAGATGGGCGATCGCAACATCAGAATTATGATCACGCCTTAGAAGTTCTCAGGTCAAGGCTTTTTGAGCGAGAACGGGAAAAGCGTCAAGCGGAACAAGCTCAGACCAGGAAGACTCTGGTCAGTTCAGGCGACCGCTCTGCTAAAATCAGAACCTACAATTTCCCCCAAGGTCGAGTGACTGATCATCGAATACACTTTACATCGCATGCCTTGCCTGCAATTTTGGGAGGGGACTTGCAGGGAGTGATCGACGCCTTGCATCAAGCGGAGCAAGCGGAACTGTTAGCTGCTCAAACAACAGAAAGCTCATGAGAAATCGAGAGGAACTTTTTCAAAGCATAGAACGGAAGTCGTCTTTTTTGTGCGTCGGCTTGGATCCTGATATGGATCGGATTCCTGCATCATGTGGTACGGGGGTTCAGGCCATGGAGCTTTTCTGCAAGTCCATCATTGAGGCCACCCATGACTTAGCGGTCGCTTTCAAGCCAAACCTGGCCTTTTTCGAACAGTATGGAGCCGAAGGTTGGTCAGCGCTAGAGCGCGTTGTGGCGCACATTCCGAAGGATTGTTTGATTATCGCCGATGCGAAAAGGGGAGACATAGGTAACACGGCAGCACGATACGCACAAGCGATGTTCCAGGGATTGGGAGCCGATGCTATCACGGTAGCGCCATACATGGGAGAGGACAGCGTGCGGCCATTCATCGACTACCAAGATGGACGTTGGACCATTCTATTGGCCATGACCTCCAATTCCGGGGCGCAAGATTTCGAATTCCATGGTTCTCCACCACTTTTTGAGCGTGTTATGATGCGCGCTCAAACATGGGGCAGTCCCGATGAATTGATGTTCGTGGTGGGTGCTACGCGACCTGAGGCCATTGTGCGGGCCCGCGAAATCGCACCCCATTCATTTTTCCTTGTCCCGGGAGTCGGTGCGCAAGGAGGTGCATTGCGTGAAGTGGTCGATGCGGGTTGGAATGATCAATGTGGCTTGTTAGTCAATTCTTCAAGAGGGATTCTGTATGCTAGTTCTGGCGAAGATTATGCGGAAAAAGCGCGTGAGGCTGCACAGGTGCTGCGCAATGAAATGAAAGCCATTTTGCGAGAAAAGACATAAGGGTCTTCTATTCTAATTTGCAGTCATGATTCGCCCCGTCAACCGCATTCGATTGTCCATCATTCTCTTTTTGGGAGTTTTGGTTTTCGGCAGTGCGGGGTTCATTTTGATTGAGGGGTATTCTTGGGTTGAGGCCATCTACATGACGGTCATCACCATGTCGACAGTCGGGTTTGGTGAGGTTCGACCCTTGTCTGAGCCAGGAATGATCTTCACCGCATTTTTGGTTATCGGAAGCATAGGTACGTTCACCTTTGCTGTTTCTGCAGGGACGAACTACTTTTTGGATGGTGCATATAGAGAGCGACTTCGGGTTAAACGAATTCAACGGATCATGAAAGGATTGCAAGGACACGTTATAGTCTGCGGGTATGGAAGAGTTGGAGAAAAGGCTGTGGAGGAATTGAGGGATCACGCGCATGAAGTGGTCATTATCGAATCGGATCCTCAGTTGGTCAAGGAACTGCAAAAAAAGGGTTGGCGTGTCTTGGCGGGAGATGCCACCCGGGATGAAAACCTTG
>CALGEI010000007.1 GCA_937881575.1 uncultured Flavobacteriales bacterium
GAAAAGCTGTCCGTATTTGTAGGCCTGATTATTACCAATTGTATCATCATGGGGCGTTTGGAAGCATTTGCGCTGGCCAACAAACCTGGACCGTCTTTCTTGGATGCGATTGGAAACGGCATGGGCTACGCTTGGATTTTGTTGGTAGTATCCATCGTCCGGGAAATCTTTGGTAGTGGAGCGATCTCTCTTCCAGGAATGGGGCAAGTGAAGTTTTTGCCAACGAGCTGGTTTATTAGTGAAGGAGGGCTTTACGAGAACAACAACCTGATGATCTTGCCTCCAATGGCTTTGATCACAGTGGGCATCATCATTTGGGTTCAGCGCAGTCGCAACCAAGCATTAATTGAGGAGAACTGATGGAATACTTGAACATATTTGTCAAAGGCATCTTCATTGAAAACATGATTTTCGCCTATTTCTTGGGAATGTGCTCTTATTTGGCCGTTTCCAAGACCGTGAAAACAGCCAATGGTTTGGGTCTTGCTGTGATTTTCGTTTTGGGCATTACGGTCCCTCTCAACTACTTGTTGGAAAACTACGTGCTGAAGGAAGGCGCATTGTCTTGGCTCAGCCCGGAATATGCGAATGTCGATCTCGGTTTCTTGAGCTTCATTATGTTCATCGCCGTGATCGCATCCATGGTCCAGCTCGTCGAGATGATCGTCGAAAAGTTTGCGCCAGCGTTGTATGGGGCATTGGGGATTTTCCTGCCGTTGATTGCAGTGAATTGCTCCATTTTGGGAGGTGCACTTTTCATGCAAGACCGCCAATACCCGAGTATTGGCGAAGCGACTGTTTTTGGACTTGGCTCTGGTGTTGGTTGGTGGATTGCCATTGTGGCCATCGCAGCCATTCGAGAGAAAATCCGTTATTCACATGTCCCCGCACCTTTGAAGGGCTTGGGCATCACGTTTATCATCACCGGACTCATGGGCATTGCCTTCATGAGTTTCATGGGCATTGAAATCTGATAGAGATGGCGACGACGATAGTATTGACCATTGCGTTCTTTTTGGCAGTTATTCTGCTACTTGTAGGACTGTTGCTTTTTGCGAAGGCCAAGCTCTCACCAAGTGGTGATTTGAGCATTGTCATCAACGGCGAACGAACATTGCAAGTGGGTGGAGGGAGCACGTTGCTCACGACCCTCGGTAACAATGGCGTTTTCTTGCCATCCGCTTGTGGTGGAGGTGGAACATGCGTTCAGTGCCGCTGTCAGGTGGATAGCGGGGGCGGAAGCATTCTGCCAACTGAGGAGCCGCATTTCAGCCGAAAGGAAATCCAAGACAACTGGAGATTGGGATGCCAAGTGAAGGTCAAGGAGGACATGGAAATTCGAGTGCCGGAAGAGGTTTTCGGCATCAAGAAATGGGAATGTGAGGTGGTTTCAAACTACAACGTGGCTTCGTTTATCAAGGAGTATGTCGTAAGACTTCCTGATGGAGAGCACTTAGAATTTGAAGCAGGTGGGTACATTCAAGTTGATGTACCTGAGACGGTGGTTGATTTTAAAACCATGGATGTCACGGCGCATCCAGAGCACCACAAAGACCCCAAGACGTTCCAAAACGAGTGGGACAAATTTGGATTGTGGGATTTGCAGATGAAGAATGATGAGCCGATTGTACGGGCCTATTCCATGGCAAATCATCCGGCTGAAGGAAACATTGTTATGTTGAATATTCGGATCGCTACTCCGCCTTGGGATCGTGCTCGGAATGCGTGGATGCAAGTCAACCCGGGTGTGTGTTCATCGTTTGTGTTCGGACAAAAACAGGGTGACAAAGTGACCATTTCTGGACCTTATGGAGAATTCTTCATCAAGGAGACTGGATCTGAAATGATTTACATCGGAGGTGGTGCAGGTATGGCGCCAATGCGTTCTCACTTGTTTCACCTTTTCCATACGGTAAAGACGGAGCGTAAGGTGACGTTTTGGTATGGAGGTCGCTCCAAGCGCGAGTTGTTCTACTTGGATGATTTCAATAAGATCGCATCGGAATTCCCCAACTTTGATTTTCATGTCGTGTTGTCAGAGCCCTCCGACGAGGATGATTGGAAAGTCAAGAAGGACGTTGCGGATGAAGGTGATGGCTTTTTAGGTTTCGTGCACAATGCCGTAATCGAACACCAACTCAGTCAACACGATTCTCCAGAAGACATTGAATTTTATTTCTGTGGTCCCCCTCTGATGAATCAAGCGGTGCTTAAGATGTGTGATGATTGGGGAGTGCCTGAAGAAAATGTCAGTTTTGACGATTTTGGAGGGTAAGACACCTCTTATCGGTTGTATCAACAAGGCCTTCCTTTTGGGGTGGGCCTTTGTTGTTTGGGGGTGCGGCGATTCGATTGAGCACAGCGATAACAACGATTATCGCTTATTCACAGGCGAGACTCAAGGGACGACCTACATGATCAAATACCATGGAACGGATTCCGTGGGCCAAGATGTCATCGATGCCGTGTTGGAGGAGGTGGATGTTGAATTCAATCTCTGGCGTCCAGAATCTCGCATCAACGCCATCAATGCCTACGACAATGAAGAGGTGGTTTATGAATTCGTTGACTCCACTCGTTTGTGGTCTGTTTTGTGGGACCAATGCTTAGACTTGTATGAAGCGTCTCAGGGGGCTTTTGACCCCACGGTCCATCCATTGGTTGAGTTGTGGGGGTTTGGGTTGATAAACAGTACAAGCGTTACGGATTCAGCTGTTTCTGCGATTCTACCCCATGTGGGAATGACAACGGATCACATTGATCTGGATGAACAGGAAGAGGGAAGGATTTACCAGAATACGCACATTCGCAAAGGAGATAGGATGACTTCCTTGGACTTCAATGCCATTGCGCAAGGCTTGACAGTGGATTTGCTTGGTGAAGCCTTGGAGGAACAGGGAGTTGCCCATTACATGGTCGAAGTAGGAGGCGAAGTCAAGTGCAAGGGAGTGCGTAGAGATGGCGAACCTTGGCGAATTGCGATTGATCGCCCCGTGGAAGCCGCCTTTGGTGAACGTCCGCTGCAGGTCGTTATCAATGTGGTGGATGCGGCCGTTTGCACTAGCGGGAATTATCGAAAATTCCACGAAGTCGATGGCGTTCGCCGATCCCACACCATTAGCCCATTCACCGGATACCCTGTTGAACACGGGTTGCTGAGTGTAACCATAAAGGCTGCTGATGCTTCCACAGCAGATGCGCTCGCTACAGCATGCATGGTCTGGGGGCCTGAGTTGGGACGCACGTTCATTGCGACCTATCGCAGCCTCCATCCTGAAGCAGGCATTGAAGCTTACTTCATTTCAGCAGGAGAAGACAACCTCCACGTTTTCTGGGAAACAGCGGGCTGGAGTCAAGCTTTGCAACCGGAAGTTCAGTCGTGAGCCGAAGACTCAACAGGTGACTCCGACAAGCAGACATCCTGAGGGCGGGCACCGCAGACAGAACACGTACCCGATTCGTCTTTGAGCAGTGGATTGGAACTGGCACACGTTCCGGCAAACTCTCCGTCTTTCTTGACCAAAAGTTTGATTGATATCCCGGCAAAGCCCAAGGCAATGAGGCCGATAGCAAGTAAGATGACATTCCAATCCATGAGGTCAAATTTACTTCATTGAATCAAGACTATCTGAGCAATTGCAAGGAAATGCGCGGTTTATTTCGTATTTTTTGTACACTTAACCGTGGATTATGAGGAGAGCAGTCATTCTCTTGCTAGGCATTGTGGGCTTCTTTGGTCCCGCTTCGATGTGGGCTCAATTCGCGCCTTGTTCATGTCCTGCTATAGAAGACCGGGCCATTTCATACGTCAATGATGCAGAAGGGCTTGGCACTGGGACCGTGCATTGGAATTGCGATACTGTTTACATCTTAACCGAAACAGTGTATGTCAACCCGGGCGATGTTTTAACCATAGACCCGGGGACAATCGTGAGGGGACGCCAAGGAATCGTCGAAGACACCTTAACATATACCCTGCCGAACGGCAATCCGTCGCTGCGCGAAGATTACATTTTCAGTCAAGAAGCTGGAAGTCTCGTCATCTCAGCGGGAGCCTCTATTCTCGCGGAAGGAACGTCGAATTGCCCCATCGTATTCACCTACGAAGAAGACCCATTGGATGGCAGTTCTGGATATGATATCCGGGGTATGTGGGGAGGATTGATTGTTTGTGGCCACGGTGCATTGAACACCTATGATGGCAATGATGCGGTTGAAGGCATTGAAGATTGGTCGGGGCAAAACCGGAATGTTTATGGGGGGGGGAGTAACTCGGACGGCTCGAGCGGAGTGCTCAAATTCATCAGCATTCGACACGCATCCACTTCACGTGGGATCAGCCAATTTGGGAATGGTTTGGAGACCAATGCCTTGACATTGTGTGGTGTGGGAAGTGCTACTTCTGTGGAGTATATCGAAGCGGTTGCCAGCGGGGATGATGGCATTCAAATTTTTGGAGGCATCGTGAATGTGCGCCACTTGGGTCTTGCTTTCAACCAGGAAGATGGCCTTGAATACGATCAAGGTTGGCAAGGAAATGGTCAATTTATTTTTGTCATTACAGATGAAATGAACGGCGCAGGAGAAACAGCGGGCGACTACGAAGGCGACGATTATGAGGAGTTCGATGTAGACATGACGTTCATGCCGTATTCAAATCCTTTGCTTTATAACCAAACGTATGTGGGAGGAGGCGATGCGACCGCCATTCGTTTGCACAATGGCGCCGGCGTTCGACTTCATAACAGTGCATTTCTTCATTTTGGCCTTGGGATTGACTTTGAAGATGAGGACCCGTGCGATGCCTGGGAATTGTTGTTATTCGGAGAGACGCTCATAGAAAACAATCGATTTTGGGATATTGGCGACAGCTCGTCCATTGCCGATATGATTCTCTACAATGAGGGCTATGTATGGAATGGACAGGATGAAGTCGAAGCACACTTCTTGGAAAACAACAACGGCGCGATGGATCCGGGTTGTGATTTTATTTTTAGTTCAACAGCGGGATTCATCACTGACCCCATCAATCTGACTCCAACCAATGAGGCGTTTGCAGTTGAAATGGACTATTTGCCGACGGACGATTGGTTTCTTCCTGTAGATTACATCGGCGCATTTTCTCCTGATCAATCGAATTGGCTGACCTGTTGGACGTATATGGAGCAGTTGGGATTGTTTGGGCAATGGAACAGTCCGGAAGGGGCGATTGGCGGTTGCACTTATGCCTTTGCCTGCAATTTCAATCCGGACGCTACTGCGGATGATGGCTCCTGTGAGGTGAATTCTTGCTCGGGATGTATATGGCCTGAAGCCATCAATTATGATGAAGCTGCACTTTGGGATGATGGTTCGTGCATTCTCTCAGGAATCAATGATTGCCCTGAAGACATCGACCAAGATGGATTGGTGTCCACGATAGATTTACTGATGTTTTTGTCAGCATTTGGTTTGGATTGTCCTTGATACTCCAATAAGAATCGGTGTATCTGAAAAGATGGAGGTGCTCAGCCAAGTCTGCGTGGGTGCCACACGAATCCTAGAAAAGGGCTGTCGGCGCGCAATCGAAACGATCGCAAACCCAATTCAATTCTCCAATCAGGAGTCACGGCATACTGCAAAGCCGTGTGCAAATGGCGTTTTCCAAGCTCCTTGTCCTGTTCCGTGAGCATCCAGCCCTCCATCAAGGTGAGTGCCATGCGGCCATAATGACAGCGCGCTCCAATTAACAAAGCGGATTGCAACCGCCTGGACGGATCGGATGCGGCATCCGGTGAACCGTTGACTCGTAAGCTTTGGTTGAACCCGAGATCAAATGCTGCGGACCAACTCCAATTGTGTCTTTCACGATGCCGATAATGCACGCTATTCATCCAAGAAGTCGTAGGGTGTACTACGCCTCCCGGAAGGCCCGTATCGCGAATGCCCACACGCAAAGTGGTTTCGAAATGCAACCCTCGATTTTGTTCAGTCAGAGGAGGTGTCGTCATCGTTTTGGTTCGCGGCTTCTCCTGATGTTCAAGCGGAATGAAGGTGCAGTGAACACCAATGAGGTTAATGCCTAAGTTGGGAAGAGCCACAGAGCCATTGCTAAAGTGGGTAAGCCCAGCCGCCAATTGAAGGCTTCCCAACTGGCGTATGGACCAAGCATAGCCCACATTGATGCGCAAAGCAGCGTTGGCATGGGACCCCAAGGCAAAGGAGCGCGGTGCCTCGATCGCATCAAAAGGAGAGGTAGCCCATGCCAATCCAAGACCGAATTCACTGAAGACTTTTCCTGAAATCGGCCATCTATTCAGCCAAATGGCATGAGCAATCCATCCGAGCTCTTCACTTCCTGCATAGGTCCCTGCCAACTCGAGTCCTTGCCAGGTGCCTGTTCGATGGCCATGACTGGCCCATCCACCTTCGACATGTTTGCCCCAAATGACGGATCCGCTCCAAGCATGTCCCGTGACCAAGGCGTGCATTGCATCCCGATGTGGCAATGCATATCCGCCAGAAACCCGATACTCACTTGGAGTCCACAAAAGAGGCGGCATAACCTGTTCTTGAGAAACCCCCAGCTTTCCTAGCAAGCAAAAGGCTAGAAGTGGAAGGAGGAGTCGATGATTCAGACTTTGTTGCATCTCGACTTCGAAGGTAGCACGACGTAACTTTGTCGCATGCATACCATGGAAGAGAAATTGAAGGCCTTCGAGCGATTGCTTGTGATTATGGATGAGTTGCGCGAAAAATGTCCTTGGGATCAGAAACAAACTATGGAGAGTTTGCGGCACTTAACCATTGAGGAAACCTACGAGTTGGGAGACGCCATTTTGGACGGTGACCTTCAGGAAATCAGGAAGGAGACTGGAGACTTGATGTTGCACATGGTCTTCTATGCACGCATCGCAAGTGAACAAACCAAAGAAAATGGAGGATGGGACATTGCCGATAGTCTGCACGGAATTTGCGAAAAACTGATTTCTAGGCATCCGCATATTTATGGTGATGTTGTGGCCAATGATGAAGAAACGGTGAAGGCCAATTGGGAACAACTAAAATTGAAGGAGGGCAATTCATCCGTGCTCGAGGGCGTGCCAACAAGCCTGCCTTCTCTCGTGAAAGCCTACAGAATACAAGATAAAGTTCGCGGTGTTGGCTTTGATTGGGATCATGAAGACCAAGTCTGGGCCAAAGTGGAAGAGGAAATTCAAGAGTTTCAAGAAGAGGTGGCCGCGGGAAGCGATCGCGCTGCAGATGAGTTCGGAGACGTACTATTTGCCCTCATCAATTACGCTCGATTTAAAGGCATTAATCCGGATGAAGCCCTCGAGCGTACCAACCGTCGTTTCAAAGCAAGGTTCCAGCACATGGAGAAAGAGGTCGAGAAAGATGGGAAGACGATGAGCGAAATGGAGTTGAAAGAAATGGACGGTTATTGGGAGGCGGCGAAAAAAGCGCTCGGTCAACATTCGAGAAAAGCAGAATAAATCTAGAATGAATCGAGTTTGGACCATTGCATTGGGATTTCTAGCGTGCTGCTGTTGCCGAGACGCAGGCGAAGCTTCCTGTTGGATGCGACCGGGCGATGAAGCCACACGCACTCAAATTTGGAGCGAAGCGGATTTGAGAACATTGACCCTTTATGATCAAGTGGATGTGACGTGGAGACGGGATACCATCCCGGGTGTTACGGTGATCTGGACGGGCCCTGAGCATCTATTGGATTTTGCGACAACTGAATGGGAAGGACAACATCTCATGATTGGTCACGCCGATCGCTGCGAATGGGCCAGAAGACTGGACTTAGTTGTCAAGGCTGAAATTGTGAGCACGGCCTATGACGTGCTTGAGTTGCGTGGGCAAGGAGCATTCTCGATGGATTCGGTTTGGCGCGGTGAGCGCTTGATCGTTGAAGCTTTTGCGAGTTCCAGTGTGGCGGAATTACAAGTCGATGCGGACACGTTAACAGTGAAGCTGCATGCTGGACCTACAGCGACCGACGTATTGGGGAAGGTTCAGGTGCTGGAAGCTTATTCTTCGGGTTTGGGTGCGCTGGACGCGTCTTCTTGCCAAGTTCACAAGGCATTCATCAACCAATCGGGGGTTATTCCGCTGCAGTTTTCAGCTGCTGAATATGCCTATGTGGGAATCCATTCCCCGGGAGATGTGATCCTTCATGGAGGTTCGCCGAGCGAACTCACTTTGGAAACAACTTCGACAGGAGAACTGATTGAGCAGTAAGCTCAAGGACGCAACAGCGTCTTCACTTCAGAGCTAAAGGAGTCGACCCAAAGTCCGTACTGCAATCCGGAAGGGTGCAATCCGTCAGCAGCGACCAGCCCTTCTTGTTGCGGCCATTGCTGCGAGATAGGGGTGATGTTGAAGTGAGCGACGCCTGCATCCAAAGTCAATGAGCGACATGTGGCATTGAATGCTTGTAGCTCCTCACTGATCTGAACTTGGTTGCTTTGACCAAAGGGCGTGTAACCATAATCGGGGATGGAGACGACGAATACCCGATCCGTTCTTCCGCCGGCACACGCAATTGACCGATCCAATAATTGGGTGAATTCCACGGCATAATTATCCAGAGTCAGCCCTTGGTATTGATTGTTAACTCCGATCAATAGGCTCACATAGTCCCACGTCGTCTCCTCATAGCCCGATGCGGTCAATGCTTGGCTTAAATTGCTGGTGGTCCATCCCGTAGTTGCCAGAATGACAGGGTCAATCAGGGTATCTTGTGGCATCCAGCCTGCCAAGCGGTTCACCAATTGTTCGGGCCAACGCTGATTCGCAGCGACCGATTCGCCAATGGTATACGAGTCACCCAGCGCGAGATACCGAAATGATTGCGGTACGGAAACTTCCGGAGGGAGCGGGTCAGAAGATGAACTCTCTGCCACCGGGCTTTGTGGCTCCGGACGACAATTCAAAAGAAGGAGGGCCGCTGCTAGAAAAAGCAAGGAGTTCAATCGTCGGGTCATGGAATCTTTTCTAAGATGCAAGAAAGGTAGGGAGAAGCAATGCTTTCGCTGTAAATTGGGTGCCATTCGATTGAATACATGAAAATATCCGCTTCCCCCTTTTGGTCCGTTTCGGCATTGCTCATCTTTTTAAGTGCGATCTGTGCCCCCATGCACTCTCAAGAGGATTCTCAGGTGCCACGCGTCAATACCAATAAGTTCCGACAATTGGGACAAGAACTGCCTACAGCAAATGTGTATCGAACCGCATCGGGTGCTCCAGGTCATGACTATTGGCAACAGCAGGTCGACTACAACATTGAAGTGACCTTAGATGATGCCAACCAGCGCATCGATGGAGAGGAGCGTATTTTATATGTGAACAACAGTCCAGATGAATTGCGCTACTTGTGGATGCAATTGGATCAAAATGTGCGGGCCAAGGACAGCGATAGCCATAAAATTAAACAGTCGAGCATGCGTGACCGGAACTCCTTCAAGAGTTTACGCGATCTCGAGCCTTCGTTTGATGGGGGGTTCAAAATTGAATATGTAGCGGACGAATCCGGTCGGCCTCTGAAGTATACTGTCAACAACACAATGATGCGCATTGACTTGGTGGATCCCATCAAACCAGGTGGATCGTTTGTTTTTGACGTTGCGTGGTGGTTCAACATCAACGATCGCATGGCGATTGGAGGAAGAAGCGGCTACGAATATTTCGAAGAAGAGGACAACTATATCTACACCATTGCACAATTTTATCCGCGCATGGTCGTGTATGCCGATAACGAGGGATGGCAGAACAAGCAGTTCCTCGGTAGTGGAGAGTTTACGGTCAATTTTGGTGATTATCATGTTGAAATCAATGTGCCCTCTGATCATGTTGTGGCTTCAACAGGGGTGTTGAAGAATGAAAAAGAGGTGTTGTCATCGACCGAACGAAAGCGATTGCAAGCCGCTAGGACGACGTACGATCAGCCGGTTCTGATTGTAACGGAAGAAGAGGCGCGAGAAGCAGAGGGGAAGAAAGAAAAGGGCATGAAACGTTGGGTTTTTGATGCCGAGAACGTTCGGGATTTTGGATGGGCGTCGAGCCGAAAATTCATTTGGGATGCCATGGCGGTTCGCGTAGGATCGACTTCTCCATTGGCCATGAGCTTTTATCCCAAAGAAGGGAATCCCCTCTGGGAGCAATACTCGACGAAAGCCGTCGCTCAAACACTCAAGACGTACTCTAAGTTTACCATTGATTATCCGTATCCCGTTGCCATCAGCGTCCACACGAAATGGATTGGCATGGAATACCCGATGATTTGTTTCAATGGCGGGCGCCCAGAGGCAGACGGAACGTATACGGAGCGAACGAAGATTGGTATGATCAGTGTTATCATTCATGAAGTAGGACACAATTTCTTTCCGATGATCATCAATTCGGATGAGCGGCAGTGGACTTGGATGGATGAAGGACTCAACACCTTTGTGCAGTACCTCACTGAAAAGGAGTTTGACCGCAACTATCCAACCCGACGAGGAAGCGCTCGAAACATTCGAGATTACATGGGCGGTGACAAGTCGAGGATCAGTCCGATCATGACCAATTCCGAATCCATTTATCAATTTGGCAACAACGCATATGGGAAACCTGCAACGGCTCTGAATATCTTACGGGAAACGGTGATGGGACGTGAATTGTTTGACTATGCATTCAAAGAGTATGCGCGTCGATGGGCATTCAAGCATCCCGCTCCTGCGGATTTCTTCCGGACGATGGAAGATGCTTCCAGCGTGGACTTAGATTGGTTCTGGCGCGGTTGGTTCTATACGACCGATCACGTGGACATGGCGCTGGACCAAGTGCGTTGGATGCAAATCGACACACAAGACCCGGATGTGGAGGCAGCGTTTGATCGAGCAGCATCGGAAAATGAGCCGACTGACATTTCCTTGATTCGGGATGCCACGTACATCTCTGAGACATATTTAGAGGCAGATCCATCGCTCCACGACTTTTATACCACGACGGACCCTTTTATGGTATTGGAATTGGACAAAGTCGAATCCCAAGAGGGACTTGATAAGTTGGATGATGAATCTCGATCATTGCTTCAGAGTGGAAAGAATTACTATGAAATCACCTTCCGCAACGAAGGCGGGTTGGTCATGCCGTTGATTGTCGAATTTGAATTGGACAATGGGGAGAAACTCCTTCACCGTATACCGGCTGAGATCTGGAAGATGAGTGAGCCGACCGTAACGAAAGTGTTTGTGACACCTGCTCCTGCCGTTCGAATCTCTTTAGATCCTATGTTGGAAACAGCGGATGTGGATGTCTCGGACAATTACTGGCCAGCGCGTCCTGCTCCTTCTCGCTTTGAAGTGTTCAAATCACAGCAATCAGGTCGGCGGGGATCAAGCACCGACGAAAACCCAATGCAACGGTCGATTCGTTCAAGCGAGCTTGAGAACGCGGAGGATTGATCAATTCAACCCTTGGTCCAGGAGCATCCCAATGCTCAAGGCGCCAAGCAGAAGTCCTAGCCAGTTCATGGCGGATAGCTTTTCCTTAAACGCCATCATGGCAAATAGGGAGCTGACCAGCACGATGCCCAAATTCGTTATGGGCATGATGGCGCTTCGGTCCAACGTCAATTTGTCATAGGACTCCAACAGGAAGTACAATGAGCCAAAGTTGATCACACCTAAGATTACGCCTCCCACCCAGGTGATGGATTTGCTGTGCGACACGTCGTTTTCGAGTTGCCCTAGGTGCTGTTTTACAAGGACAATAAGTCCTATTAAGAAGGCCACGCTAAAGGGGATGGTCGCAAACAAATAGCGGTATTCAATTTGAGTCATATGTTCGGGGCCAGAAAACCATCCGAACATCAGGTCAACCAGTCCGCCTCCTAAGAAAATGATCAGAGGAATGCTCCAGGTTTTCAGGCTTGGTTGCTTTTCGCTTTTCCAAGAGGAGAACACGACCGCAGGAATGGCCAGCCCCACGGCAACAAGCTTCATCATGGCGGGCTCATCGTTTGGATCAAATGCTAAAAAAAAGGCTACCGGAATGACCATGCTGAGTTTAGCCGCGATCGAGGTGGCGGTGATTCCAAGTTCCTGGGTGCTCCGCGCTATGAGGTGAAAGAGGTAAATGAACAAAATGCCCACCAACAGAGCCGTGTAGACCCAAGGGGTGCCCCACGCGGACTGAAATGTCGGTAGGCCACCGGACAAGGTCCAGCCTAACGTTGCGGCAACGCCATAGTTGATGACAATTGCACGGAGGGTATGCGCTCCCCAACCTTTGAATGCTCTAAA
>CALGEI010000008.1 GCA_937881575.1 uncultured Flavobacteriales bacterium
ACCGGACGTCGTCATCGATCCACCTGCGGTTTGCGTTGGTCAAACAGCCATTGTCACAGTAGACCCAACGGAGCAGCCAGAGTATGATATTTACCAATGGGATGCCGATTGGAATGGTTTGGGAGGTGAAGTGATTGCGGACAATGAAACGAATGCTGAATTAACTGCAGGAACGTACCGTCTGCTCATCACCAACAACGAAGGGTGCCAAGGACAGCGTGTCTTTATCATTGAGACCATCGGATCGTATATCCCGGAAGTTGAGCTTGACGCTTACTGCGATGGAATTCCAGATGAGATTGTTTTTGAAGGGGGCTATTCGAGCCCGACAGAGGGGGCTTTACTGGTGTATATGAGTTCCAACGAAGAGTCAGGTTGGGGAGGAAGTTATTTGGAGTTGATCATCAATGGAGAATCGGTTGGCATCTTGACATCTCCCGATGATTTCACCCAACACACGTATGACATCGCGGCGGCGGATGATATTGAAATCATTTTCTTTGAAGACAGTTCGATTGACACGGATGTCTTGTCGGTGTCGGTGTACAATTGTGGGTTTTTAAACGCGACTCAGATATCAGACCTCACGGCAGGAACGATTTATAGTGGTCCTTCGGAGTGCAATGCTGAGCCTGCGGTTGGAACATGGAACTGCCTTTCAGGCCCTGTGCCTTGGAGCTTTTCGAACACAAATGAATACGACGCAACGTTCTACCCGTCAGATTATGGGTTGTATGAGATTTGCTTCACGGAAGAAGTTTGCCAAACGGACTATTGTTACGACATTGAAATTACCGAGGAACCGGATGTCAGCTTGGTGACTTCGGAAGACTTGTTATGTGATGGGGATGAAACCACGGTCTATGCTGACATCACGGATCTTGGTGGAACGGCAAACATCAATTGGTCAGCGCCAGGAACGGACGGTGTTACGGAGAACACGTTCTCTTTTTCCAACACGACGACGTACAATGCTTCGGTCACGATTACCAATGGATGTGGTTCAGCGCAAGCTTCCCTACCGTTGTATTCGCAGTACACGCCAGACCCTAGTTTGGATGATGAAAGTCTCTGCGAAGGAGGAACGGTTTACTTGGACCCGACAAGTCCCGACACGCCGGACTTGGAATTCGAATGGTACATTGATGGAGGCTTGATCCCAGGCGAAATTGCG
>CALGEI010000009.1 GCA_937881575.1 uncultured Flavobacteriales bacterium
CAACATGATTGTGCCGTTTGGCGGAACGCTGCTGGTGGGGAAGCCATTGGTGTTTTCTCACGAAGGCGTGGATGAAATCACAAATGCAACGCAAGCAGCGGTTGAGAGCATGGCACTTGAATTGAAAAATGCCAACCGACTGACCTAGTCCCCTTGGCTTCTCATCGTGGATGTCAGGGGGTCAAAGCATTGCCCCATTCAACGAATTGAGGGTCGTCCAACGCTTGTAAAAAAGTCTTCAAATCAGACTGTTCTGCTGCGGTAATGAAAAAGGGTTGGATGGCTGGATCTTGATTGAAATGATTTGAACCCCCTTGGGCATACTGGTTGATGACATCGTCCAAGGTGGCGATTGAGCCATCGAACATATACGGTGCGGAGTATGAAAGATTCCGGAGACTGGCTGTTTTGAACTTGCCGATGTCGTCCGGATTGAGTGTCAATCGGTAGACTCCGGAATCGGGGTAGGTGGCATACGTTCCGTTGTTTCGCAACTCGAAATCGGAAAATTGGGGTCCTGCATGGCATTGACGGCATCCAATGGAATCAAAGATTTCCTGGCCGTGCAAGGCCGCTTGCGACAAGGCCGAGGCATCGCCTTGAACCCAGCGATCGTAGGCTGTGGTTCCACTGACCAACGTGCGCTCAAATGCAGCCAATGCCCGGGTGATGGTGAATGGGCTCGGTTCCACACCAAAGGCATTCTGTGTCATCGTCACATAAGCCGAGTCGTTGTTCATTTGCTCAGCGATCAAGACGATGTTGTGGTTCAGCTCGTTTGCCTCCTGAATGGGCACCAATACTTGCATTTCGAGGGTGGGAACACCTCCTTCTCGGGTGAAATAGGGATGCCATCCAATGTTGCTCAATGTGGGGACGTTGCGCGTACCGTCAGCACCGTTGGCACCAGGTGTCGTCGGGGTAGCCCCTCCAAAAGCCTGGGAAGGGATGTGACAAGTGGCGCAGCTGAGCATTCCGTCAATCGAAAGCTCGGTGTCAAAAAACAGCTTCCGGCCCAATTCCCATTTCATGACGCTCAGCGGATTGTCGCTCGGAATGAACTGGGCGCCGAAATGGTCCGGTGTTGCCGGAAGGTCCCAGGTCACCAGAGGCTCTGAATCCACCGTTTTGGTGCAAGCGCTCCATGCGAAGCATGAAAACAGAGCAAGCACCCAAGACCTGCTGAGTTGATTGCGCAATCGTTTACTGGGAGAGCAGAGGGGCATACACACTTCATATTTTGATGAAGTTAGGGCAACGACTTGAAATGCAGGAAGCGTGGTGCTGTTTTCATCGCTGTTAGCAATGATTGGTGAAGGAATGTCAGAATCTCGAAATTGAACATTGTAATTTGCATGCATGTCTGAATTGAGAACGATCGAGAAGGGAGCACTCCTTCAGCGCCAAGGAACCAAGGTTCAGTGGATCTTCAAAGTCCACAGTGGTCTGATCAGGTCTTTTTTTGTAGATGAATTGGGCAAAGAGCACGTGTTCATGTTTGCGCCAGAGAATTGGGTTGTCGCTGACCTTGAGGCCGTTGGTTTTGATGCGCCTTGCACCTTGAACATTGAAGCATTGGAGCCTTCGATGATTGAATTTATACCCATCGTAAATATTGCGCAGAGCATGGGTGGCATGGATGGTGGGGCCCAAGAGTTTAATCGTTTGATCCGAAATACCGGTACGTTGCAGCGCAGGGTTTTGCTGCTGCTGAGCTCGAATGCTCTGGAACGCTATGAATATTTTCTAAAGACGTACCCCGACTTGAGCCCTCGATTGACACAGAAACTGATCGCATCCTACCTTGGGGTTACACCTCAACGCCTTAGCGCGATTCGAGCGGAGCGTGTGGGGAAATCATCTGCGCGATATGAATCTATGTGAATGGAAGACGAAAGTTTGTAAGGCAATTTTGGGGTATGCAAAATAAAATCGTTTTCAAAATAGCAGCGAGTCTCGCTGTGCAGGCATTGCTTTTCGCGCCAACTTATGCGCAATCAATGAATGTGGATGTTACCAAGTCGAGTCTTCGCTGGGAAGCGGGCAAAGTTGTTGGAGATCCTCACTATGGTTCAATTCAATTGACAGAGGGTGTTCTTGAGATGAACGACAATGCGATTGCTTCAGGAAGTTTCACCATTGATATGACTTCGATGACAAACGAAGATCTTGGTGCCATGGGGGGTGGCAAGTTGATCGGTCACCTGAATTCAGATGATTTTTTCAGCACTTCAAGCCATCCGCAAGCGCAGTTGGTATTGCTTAGCAGCACACCCTTTGTGAAAGGCAAAGCCACTGTTCAAGGTGAATTGACCATCAAAGGCCACTCGGAATCCATTGAGTTTGAAGTGGTGCGCAAGAAGAGCGCATTTGATGCGACCCTCAGTGTGGATCGCGCCAAGTTTGATGTGCGATACGGCTCGCCGTCTTTCTTCAATGATTTAGGGGACAAGGCCATCAAGGATGTGTTTACCTTGGCTGTTCACCTCGAAATTCAGTAAAGAGCATGGATCAGCCAAAGTCAGCCGGAAGTGCTCCGCAAATGGAGCCGCTAGAAGAAGGAAAGACCTATGCTTGGTGCTCTTGTGGTTTATCAGAGAACCAACCTTGGTGCAATGGAGCACACAAAGGTTCTCAATTTGTTCCCAAGGTGTTTCAGGCAGAGGAGTCCAAGCAAGGTGCTATGTGCACCTGCAAGCTCACCAAGAATCCGCCATTCTGTGATGGTTCGCATTTAGCAATGTGATTCCGTCGATTGAAGATTGAGTGTCTGCACGAAAGGGCGGAAGACGAATTCATTTTGGTCTTTCGCCCTTCTTCATGCGAAGAAGTCTGAATCAGTCATCTTTGGTCAGCCCGTCAAAACAGCGTTACACGATCAATGATGAACCAAAAAGGGGTGCGTGGTCTCGTTGACCCGGACGAAGTAGAGTCCCGGATGCAATGAAGAAACATTCACTTGGGCACGTGTGGTGCCCGCGCCTTGCCAAGCGATGCTCAAGCTTTGTCCAGCCAAATTGAAAACTTGGCATGAAGCAATGGGCAGCTCGGAATTCAAATTCAACTGGTCGTTCGCTGGATTGGGGTAGACTTCGAGGCTGGAGTGCAACGCCAACGCGTCAATACTTTGCACATCCCCGAGTGTCCAACTCGAAGCCAAGTGATTGTCGATCGTGACGGAGTTCAAGTGAAGGGCCTCCGCTCCAGCCTGCGGAATCGGCCACGGTGCATTGGGTGCATAGCGCACAAAATCTACGACCATGCCAGCGGCATTGGACAGGACAATGCGCTCGCCTTCATTGGCAAGTTGCCCGGTTTGCCATTGGAAAACGGCATCTTGTGCGTTGTCAAAAAAGCTACCGTCCCGAACCACCCAAACTGAAGCACCGGGCTCCAACACAAAGGGTTCTAGCAAGGTCCATTGCACGGCGTCACTCAATGAATAGCCCGTTAAGTCGATGGGCTCATTGCTCGGGTTGAGCATCCGAATCCACTCTTTGTTGGGGTCTTCAATGCCAGCATATCCAATTTCTACAATCACCACATCCCGTCGGCTGCTCGGCCAATGGTCTTGCGTGCCCAAGTCCAAGCCGTCCGTCGCAGTGCCAGCAGCAGGTGAGTTTTCAAGCAGCGTGAAATCAAACCCATCCGGATTGGTAAAAGTCGGGTCGCTCCATGTTACTTCGGGGTCATCCAAGCTATCCGTATCGCAGATTGAATTCATTACGAGCAGGGAAGAGAGGGAGTCAGCGAAGAGCGAGGCATCGCTTGAATTGGAGAGCAACGTGTTTTGTACCGCGCCCCATCCACCGCCAAGCCCGGCGTTTTTCTCATAAGCGCTGACGGCAGTTTGATTGCCATAAAAGGTGATGTGCTCCATGTCCGCACTGCCTTGGTCTTTCATGGCAACGCCCAAAGCGCAGTGCGCGATGGTCATATCGCGGATGATGGCATGAGAGGCTTGTCCAATGGAGACACCTTTGTCCGTGCAATGATGAATCAATCCTCCTTCAATCAAGATGGATTGGCTTTCTTCGCCAAGGTCTATTCCATCGCTATTTTCTCCATAAAAGGAGTGAATGGTGGTGTGGAGAATGGAGCCTCCGATGACTTGGTCGTAATCGATGGCGTCCGTATCCGGAGCGTCATTGCCAATGAAGATGCACGAATCGATGAAGCCAGAACCATGACGCACATTGATCAAGTCACCGGTAATGTCCGAATGCAAAGTGCTGTTCGTGAGAACCACTTGGCCGTATTCGGAATACACAGGATTGCTATGATTGTTGATCAATTCCATGTGGTCTAACGTCAAATCGCTAAACCAAACGGCCACCGCGGCTCGATCATGAATGGGGTGGTCGCCGTCTGATGCGCCTTCCACTATAGCGTGTCGGATGAGGCTCGGTCCGGTCGTTTCATGGAATTTCAGATGTCCCCACGGCGCATCAAAATCAGGATTCAATCCAAATCGAATGGGTGCCAAAGCTGTCCCTTCAGCAACCAAATTGCCCTCAATGATCAAGCTGGCAGCGGAAGGGAACAAGATCTCAACACCGGGTTCAATGGTCAACGTGGTATTCGGTAAAACACGTGACGTGCCCAACGCCAAATAAGGAGAGCAAGCGGCGACCAAGGTTAGATCTGTTGTGATTTCTAGCGGCAATGTGCATTCGCCCGTCGCAGCGTAATGCGCGGTATAACCTGCGCTTCCTGAGAGGGTCACAGGCAAAGGATTCTCAACAGAAAAGATCACGTCAGATGCAGAGGGGATGGACAGCGTGAAATCAAAACTGATGTCCGAACTCGTGCTGGAAATTTGATGAATTTCAACCGCAAGAAGGTTGACGCCTGGATTCAAGGTGATGGCCATGGAAAGGTCATTCCAATTGGATTCAGCGTCACCACCCACTACATCCGATGCAGTCGTCTCAAAATCGATTGGGCCTGTCGGCATGTTGCTTCGAAACAACTCGGTTCCGTTGAGGTAGACCACAGCGCCGTCGTCTCGTCGCAATTGCAAGAGGGCTTGCAGCTCCTGTGATTCGCTGCCATCGAAATTGAAGTTATGTCGGAAATACGTCGCAATGTGCTTGTCATTGGCGTTGTTGCCGTAGGATACCGTTGTGGTCTCATCGCCGTCTCCGTAGCCCAGTTCAGCCCCCCCCAAATCCCAATTGCCATCATCGAATTCCGGAGCCTTCCAATCGGTTGGCGGAGCGTTGCCGGTGTCGAGGTATTTCCAGTTGGATCCGGGCGGAATCAAACTCGTTGACTCCATCATCGACCATCCAGAAAATTCCTGACCGGGAAGCGGAACAGCCGTTAATTCAAAGGGCATATCGGGGAAGTAAGCGCCACTCCACGGGCTCCCGGGGATGTCGAAGGCATTCAATTGAATGCTTCCTGAACCAGCGGGCAGGTTGTCGGTTAGCAGATCAACATGGGATGGCAAGTTGAATTCATCGGACAAGTTTTGGAGCATGAACGGTGCACGCGCATTGGCGAAGGTGCGCAGTTTCTCGACTTCGTCCTGCCAGAAGGTCACGCTTTGAATGCCGTTGCCATAAGATGAGGTCGTGCCGGCCCACCGATCGACATGGTAAGGGATTTCCTCCTCGAGGCGTTCGACGAAACGTTGGATTACGCTTTGCACGCGTTCGGGATGAAAGGAGGTGAACAGGTGATCGGTAAACCTCTGAGCAAAAAATTGGGCATATTCAGGATTTTCAAGTGCGTGCCGCACCCAATTCCGCGCATAATCGTAGGTGTTGTTTTGCGGTACCGTGAACGCGTCGATGTCGTCATTGGTGGAGCCTGAAAATCCGCGATCCAAGTCGGTGAAGGCAAAATGCCATTGGCCAGAATCATTCGCTTTCCACTGGACAACATTGTGTCCCCAGCTGCTATTGCTCGACCAGATCTCGGTGGCCCAATAATCCGCGAATTCTTCGAAATCCACGACCGCTGCAGCAGCGTCGAAATTGTTTGCGATGGAAAGGTCTGCATTCATCAGGGCGTCCATCTCAGCATAAGCCTCGCCATTGCCTTCCTCGATTTGACCATCATCAGCAATGAGGTCATACGTCCCAGGTTCCAAGCCGTAATTCTCTTCTACGAACCCTTCGTCAATGCGAGATCGGATGTTGTGAATGCCCATGTATTCGCCATTGACGAACACAATGCTGGGGCGAAAGCCCTGTAAACCGACCGGTGCATTGGCCTGGGGGAGGGACTGCCCGATTCCATCCCGCATCAAAGTGTAAGCCCAATCGCTCCCGCTCGCGCGCAGAACAAAATCATCGAATCGCGTCCGGTCTCGATCATGGAAGAGGGGGTAATCGAGCGAGCCTGAACCGTACCCTCCTCGGAAATAGATGCCCAGCATTTTTTGAGGGAGCACCCAGCTGTTTTGTCCATTGATTTTGACTCCAGCACGCTCATTGAAGGCGGCTTCGTTGTTGCCATCATTTTCAAAAAACTCAACATTCAAGGGCCATTCCCAATCCGGCTTGAAATCCTGAACATAAATCCCCGTGTCAGCATCCCAGAAATAATCCGGATCCGTGACCAAGGAAAAGATGGGGAGTGGACGATCGGCAAAAGTTGGCTCGAAAAAATAGCTTTGAGTGACCGTCGGTCCCGGTACTTGGTTGGCGATAAAGATCCGGGCGCGAATGAAAGAGGTCGCGTCGAGGGTGATGTTCCCGTCGTAAACGAAGTCCTCGAGCGTGGGTTCTCTTCCATCGGTCGTATACCGAATTGTCCCCGAAAGAGCACTCAACTCGAGATTGAAAGATGCATCAAAGAATCCTCCCGAGGTGGAGAAATGGGGGATGTGATGAACAACCGCTTCAAAGGCGACGGAGCCCGAGTTGGAACTCCCGGGTGTCGGAAAATCAAACCAGGCCCATTCTCCTGAACCATCTTGACTGCGGCCTTGACTGATGTCAGTGTTCTGTTCTTCAAATATGAAGCTGTCCTCCAATATCAACTCCGCGCTGTACAAGCCCAATTCCTCTCCCGCCCTGCTCAATTTGAAGGAGGTGTGGAGTCCTGTATTCTCTCCGTCACACCACACCACTAGGAACGCTCCGGACGCAATGCTGGTCCCCATAGGAAGGGTCCACTTGGTGGTATCGCTCAAGTTGTCGGTCAGATGCCAGCCACTGAGGTCAACCGCGCCAGTGCCGGCGTTATGCAATTCAATCCAATCCGAATTGTCCGTGAAATCAGCATCTTCAATGCCCAAAGAATTGGATGCGACAAATTCATTGAGGGTCACTTGACCTTCAACAAAAATGACAGCCATCAGGGCCATCACCAGCGAGACGATTGTTTTCAATGGTAGAAATAATGGCGATCAGAAATGATAGTAAATGTAATGCAGTTGTCAATTTTTCGAGACAACATGAACGGTTAAATGCAGAAGACGTTCAGCCATGCCAAGGGGCCTCTGAGACCAGAAGCGGGGCCTTGTTTTTTAAGCAAGGTTGTTCCTTCAGATGAATGGGATTGCATGAATAAGCGTGTGCATGAACTCGGAGAGAACGGACCATGTGCTTTTCAGACAAGCGGTCGAAACGGGACAGAGCTCACCGTTGAATGCCCACACGCAATGCAGTCCCATTGATAAGGAGCAGATAAAGGCCGGGCTCTAGCGCTTGCACATCAAATGTCCAAGTATCTGTTCCTGTCCGTGAAGGTGCTACTTGAAGCTGTTGACCGTTGAGATTGAACCATTCAGCGGATTCAATGGGAGCAGAAGAAACCAGGGTTAAAAAGTCGCCTGCTGGATTCGGGAATGCTTGAAGACTTTGAGCATGAATCCCTGAAGTCCCACTGGCATTTCCATATTCAATTCCTTGGAAGCCATGAGTGATCTGATCGTTTGAGCCATCGCCATCGTCTCCATCGTCTCCATCGTCGACATCGTCGCCGTCCTCCTCATTGTCTGGCCAATTGATTGAACACGTGACGTAAGAATTGGACCAATCCAATAGTTGTTCCGAATTGTTGGAATCGAACAGGAAATAGGAAAGCCAATCCCCCCGAAAAGCAACGGTGCCATCACACCCGATTCCAAGCAAGCCAAAAGGTCTTTGGAAGAAATTGTTGTATACAGCGTTGTCCGGGTTGTCTGCGTAAAGCGGATATGGAAAATTGAACTCGGGTGCGCTGGTCCAAGATTCCAACGACCAGCGGCGATACGCATATTCACTTGCTTGAGTGACAGTAGAATCGGTAGAAGTCGTGTTGGGACAATTGCTCGGGCAATTGCCATCGGTCGGATGCGCTTCTATTCCGTAAACAAAAATGTAGTTGAACAGGTCCTGCGTGTTTTCAATGAACTCGCCAACGAAATACTCCTGGGAGTTCTCAACGAAGTTGAAGGCGTTGCGGAATCGCAAACAGGACACGGAACCATTGATCAGCATCACGGGTTTTTCTCCGGCCAATTCCTCATACAATTCGATCGCATTGCCGTCAAAATCGTAGAGCGTGAAATTGGAAACAGTGTCACCGACATGATAACCGCCTGACATGTCATTCAACTCACCGTAATAAATGAGATCGTCTACCGCGTCCCAGTCGTTGGGTTGAGTGGGTAAACCAAAATCGCCGTATTGGGCATGCAGCAGAAGAAAGGACTGCATCAGCAATCCGACAGTGAGAATACATTTCATTTCTTGCAGTTTCGAACACTCTTATAACGCCGCGAGCAAAGATTTGTTCACGCAAACTCACTTGCGGTCACTGACTTAACCAACTCTGCTATGCAGAATGGGTTTGGTTTTAAGCTTTGGCAGCCGTTTCCGGCTTTAGTTTTTAACGGCACGAACTGTTCTGACTCGACCTGCGCTTTCAATCCGCAGGGTGTAAATGCCCGGTCTCCAATCCTGGGTATTCAACAAGGTTGTCGCATCCGAGACGGTCTGTTCGAATACCAAATCGCCTAAGGCATTGAAAATGAGAATCGTTCGAAGTGGACTCCCTTCGAAAAAAGTTTCGCCAATGTTCAAGAGCTCAGAGAATGGATTGGGGAAAACCAATACCTGTTCCGGGCTTGCGACCAGGGCGATTCCCACTGAAGTCGCTACGTTCACTTGATGGTCCAATTCGCTGAAAGCAAAGGATCCGTCATACGAGAAGATGGTAGCAATCGGTTCACCTTGGTCATCCAATGCTTCAATGCTACAAGAGCCGTCTGTACCTCCAAATTGAGACCCATTCAAGCCATCACCGTATTCGTCCATGAGCGTAAAGGTGTAGCACCCCAATTCGGACAAGCTCACTTCAATGGCATAACTGCTCTGGTCATCGTACGTGTTGGGGCCAACCTGTTCGATGATCATTCCCGCTTCATTGCGGATTTCCCAACTTGTTTCTCCCCCCCAATTGTCTGTATTCAATGAAATTAACCACTGTGTTGTTCCTTCGGGAGAGGCGAGAATGGAGGCAGAGATTGCATCATTGCTTGGATTGGCATCGGGCGTGGCCAATTGTACCGTCACCTCGGTGGCTCCGGCAAAAGCATAGTTGCCCATGTCGACATTTTCAGAGAGGTAGGAAGTCAAATTGCCTTCCCAACTTTCGGTTAAAACGACCGTTCCGTCAACAATGAATTCCAATGCAACGTTGGTCAGAGGATTGCTTCCCCAGTTGGTGATGGTTGCCGCCACATTCAAAGGGTCTGCACTGCAAACCACGGTTTCGCCGGCGTATTCAGTCACCGCGATATCGGAAGGAATCGCTGGAGTCATGGCCATTTTCCAATTGGTATCCATGTAGTCGAATGACCCGGGGTCATTGCTCATGCCATTGATGAGGTAGATCTCGTCATTGAGAACAAATGACGCTGGAGCCCAGCGGGACATGCCCGGATGAGCTGGCCATTGCGCCCAAGCGTCGTTGATTGGATCATATTGCCAGAATTCGCCGGTCATCATGGACGTGTGGCCTTCTCCATCTCCACTCAACGCATAGCCTTTGCCATTGTGAGCAAATTGAGATCCCGCCACGCGACCTTGGTCTGGCAACGTGGTCAATTCTGTCCAACTCTCACCCGCAGGGTCATACCGGTACCATTCATTGAAGATTTCAGCGTTGTGATGTCCGAAGCCAACGTACACCTGCCCATTGATTCCAAATTGATACGGATGGTGGCGTTGTGTGTCAGGGAATGCTGGTTTTTCCGACCATGTGTCGGACTCCATGTCATATTCCCACCAGTCATTCAAGTCTCCCGAAGCTGAATTCCCAAGCCCAACATAGATGTGATCATCAATGGCAACAAAAGCCGGGTGCATGCGGGCGCCACAGGGGCATGATGCTTTCTCTTCCCAACTTCCAGTCGCCGGATCAAATACCCACAAATCATTGAGAATGCCATTGGGCCCTTGTCCAAAACCGAACCACGCTTTGCCATCCCAGTCATCC
>CALGEI010000010.1 GCA_937881575.1 uncultured Flavobacteriales bacterium
TCGAGGACTGGTGGTGTTTTCTGTTGTTTTCAGCGGAATTCTCTTCAGCGATTCAAAAGGTTGGTTTGATGCTCCTGTGGATCCTAATCCGCACATTTTGAAGCGATGGACATCCATAAAAAACATGCACGAAAAAAACCAAGAGATTGATGTGCTTGTCTTGGGCAATAGCCATGCTTACACGGGTATAAATCCAAAGCATTTAAGCGCGCAGCTGGGCATGACTTCGTTTGTCTTGGCAAATAACTCTTCGATTTGGACAGATAGTTATTGGACCCTCAGAGAAGCCTTGTTGTGGTGTGATCCGCAAGTCGTGATCATCGAATCGTATGGTCTGAACAAAGAAGCTTGTTACGGTGCTAAGCCGCCGCATTTGGTGAATCAAATTCGCGCTTTTGAAGGTCGTGAAGATTTCAAGACAAAGCTCGCATCAACCCCTAGCCTTTTCACTGTGGAAGACATGGGAAAGGCTTGGAGTCAGACGATTCGGAATCATCATTACTTGTGGGAAAACCGGGAGCAGATTGAAGCAAATATGAAACGAGGAACTCCCATGCCACGACCAGAAGTCAATGATCTGTATTTGGGGCGCTTCGTTCGTTTTACCAGCGGTTTAACGGCTGAATCGTTAGCTGCTTATGATTCGATTGCGTCGCCAGTTCAAGGAGCGTTGGAAGTGATTAGCCCATCCAATCGGCAGGCTGCTGGTTGGATTGCCGATTTGTGTGAAGAACGGGGAATCAAGCTCATGGTTGTGACGTTGCCGATGTATGAAAAACATGTTGCTGATGCCGATATATGGGCAGGATACATAGAGGACGTGGTCCAGGAAGAGATGGGTGGAGCTCCCTGGTTGAATCTGCAACTTGACACGAACTACACACAAAATCCGGATTTTTTTGAAAACACGCTGGAAGCAAACCAGCACATGACTCGCAAAGGGTCAAAAAATGCATCGAATTCCATTTCCCAGGTGATTTTGAGGGAGTGGAGTGATGAATTGAAATTTCGACGAGAAGAAAGTGATTGGATAGAATTGTTTCATGAAGCAGAAGGGTTCTATGCCTACAATTGTCCTGCAAGTGATGCGGAATCTCCTTCCAATATCCATGTCATGGGTAGGAATTTTGATGTGGGTCAATTGAATGTTCTGGATGCTTCCATTTATGCGGATGAAGAGTCAGGCGAGAAGGCGAAATTTCTGCAATTTAGAATCAACGTCGCCTCCAGTGGAAAACGCATTCTTTCTGGAGCGCCGCTTCGGGCTCAATTTCGTTTTCGAATTGGGGATGAAGCGGAGCAGAGCGGTGTGCTTAATATCAGTAAAGTTCATCATCTGTCAACGGATAGCGTATATGTCTTCCGACAATTGATCTTGCAGGAGTTGCTCTTGCTGCAATTGGATGCTCTTGAAATTTGAACGCTTCATTACTTCATCCAAAAGAGGATCCCTAAAATCACTGATAAACGCGCACGCGGTCCACAGCCATGTACTGCGGAAAAGTTGTCGTGGGATTTGGGTAACCTGGCCACTGGCTAACAACGGCAACGTTCAAAATGAAGAAGAAAGGATTGTCAAAAGGATAGTTTTGATTGCCGCTGACGTTGTTGTCGACACTAAAAAAGGGCCGGTCGTCCAAGAGCCAGGTAATTCCTGCTTCATCTCAAGCAATGGAAAAAAAGTGAAATTTATCCGCAAACGTTTGACCGTTTGAGAGGTATCGACTCCCTCCGATGTGCTGATGTTGGTCGTAACTGTTTCCGTAATGGACGGTGCCGTGGATGTTGCTCGGATTAGAGCCAATGAGTTCCATGATGTCAATTTCACCACAGGCCGGCCAGCCTGTGCTCGGAAAGTTTCCGCCCAGCATTCAAATTGCGGGCCAGATTCCTTGGCCGAAGGGCAAAACAGCTCGCACATCGATTCGGGCAACACAAACGGCAGGAATTCCACTGCATCCGATTTAGGTAACCCAAATGGGTTGAACATAGATTCATCAAATGGTCGTGCCAACTTAGGGTCGGCATTTTTCCGCGCCTTGGTTCCTGTTGCGCCCCTGAAATATCGGATCGCCGAACGTGCCGCCTCAACGGTGGTAAACATTAAGCCATTCTCGGATATGATTTTCTTGGCCTCATTCGAGGCGATTGATGAACGGTTCAAGTATGCCCTTTGAGTGATCTCATTCTCCAGCTCTTTGCGCTGGTCAATCATCATCTGCAGATGCTTTATGTCCTTGGGGCCTTTCTTGTTCATCGTAACATTTTAGTAACCTTTCTATGACTTTGTGTTCATCACAAGATTGAATCTGTACATCAATTTTGTCATCGCAACCAAATCAAGAGTTCACGATGAAACACGCACTTTCAGGATTATTTAGTTTGTTGGCGTTGGTTCTTTTTTCAGTTCCCGTCAAAGGTCAAGTCATTGTTTCAGACAATGGATCTGGAACAGGGACAACCACATGGACAAATGACAATGTCTACGTGTTGGATGGCTTTGTCTTTGTCAATAGCGGAGATGTTCTTACCATAGAAGCTGGTACAGTCATCAAGGGGCAATCCGGTTCAGGTGCGGATGCGTCTGCACTGGTCGTTGCCCGTGGAGGTCAAATCCAAGCAAACGGAACGGCCGAAAACCCCATCATTTTGACCTTTGAAGCGGACGCCTTGGACGGATCCACGCCATTCAATGTACGCGGACAATGGGGGGGGGTGATTTTGCTTGGAAATGCCCAGTTGAATTCTTCACCAGGCGAGACGCAGATTGAGGGCATTCCTGATACCGAGTCGCGCGGCCGTTATGGAGGTGATGACGATGAAGACTCCAGCGGATCTATGACATATGTGTCCATTCGCCATGGCGGTACCGACATCGGAGCGGGCAATGAAATCAATGGACTAACACTCGGCGGTGTCGGAGCCGGTACAACCCTGGACTACATCGAAGTGATTTCCAATGCGGATGATGGTGTTGAATTCTTCGGAGGCACCGCGTCAATCAAGCATGTGGTCACAGCGTTCTGTGGCGATGATTCATTTGATTACGACGAAGGATGGAGGGGGTATGGCCAATTTTGGTGCACCGTTCAGGAAGAGGGCGAGGGCGACCGCGGTGGTGAGCACGATGGTGGCACCGATCCAGAGGATGGAATGCCCTATGCTCACCCGGTCATTTACAATGCCACTTACATCGGTCGAGGGGCTGATGCCGGTCGCCGTGCGCTGACCATGCGCGACAATGCAGGAGGCGAATACCACAATTCGATTTTTTACAATTGGGGTCGGGGTGTTGACATTGAAAACCTGGCTTCAGGAGAGGATTCGTATGCTCGATTTGAGAACAACGAAGTGGCCTTTGCTGGAAATGTGTTTGACGGATGCACCGCTTTGGGACTCGACGCTACGGCCAGTGACCTGTTTACCATCACCATGGGATCGGGCTGGTCAAGTGCAGCGGATTCACTTGCCGCTGCGGAAGCAGCTACCAATACCTTTCAAAATGCTTTTGCAGCCAACAACAATGCCGTGATGTCTTCGGGGCTGAATTATGCGATTGAGGAAGGATCAGGCATGCTCGGCTTGGTGCCTTATGCGGATCTTTCAGCAGGCGAATTGCCAGAGCTCGATTGGTTCGATCCGGTGGTTTACCCGGGTGCGTTCGATCCCTCTGCGGATTGCACGTGGCTCGAAGGCTGGTCGATGATGGCGACACGTGGATTCATTGACTGTGTCACCAGCCCTGTAGAAGAGGCCAAGGTTTCCATCTTTGAGGTTTACCCGAATCCATCCAATGGATCATTCATTGTCCAATTTGGGACGCTGGTGGAGAACGCTTATGTGCGAATTGTTGACCTCAATGGCAAGGTTGTTTACGGTCAAAACATCAGCGCGGCCTCGGGCGCCACGCAGGAATTCACCGGCATCAACTTGACTCGCGGACTGTACGTGATCAGTCTGACCAACGGATCTGAACTCCACACGTCTCGACTCGTTGTCGAGTAACGTCTCCTCGCTCTCGCTTTCTCCTCGCTCCGCGAGAATTGACCCCAGCTTAAGTCCAGCACAATGCAAAAGATTTTCACGTTCATTTTATTCGTTCTGGCATGGAATTTAACGCATGCCCAAGGCGCCATCACGGGCCGGGTCACGGATCAGGCTACAGGCGAAGTTTTGCTGGGTGCGACCATTATCCTTGAGTCGAATAGCTCGGGGACAATGAGCGATTTTGATGGGAACTACACGATCTCTGGCCTCGCTCCGGGAACGTACAAGGTGGTTGGGCGATTCATCGCCTACAATACCATCATCAAAGAAGTGGTCATCACCAACGGTGCAACGGTCCGATTGGATTTCCCAATGGAGTCCTCTGTCATTGCCATCGCCAATGAGGCCATTGTGGCTGTTCGACAGAATCGCTCCAACGCCATATTCATGGAGAATGTGAAGAAGAAAGAGGCTTCCATGATTGATTACGTTTCATCCCAAGAGATCAAAAAGAATGGCGACAGCGATGTGAGCAGTGCAATCAAACGGGTGAGCGGGGTCTATACCATGGGGAACTTTGTGGTGGTGCGTGGCCTGAGCGACCGCTACGTGCGCACGGCACTGAACGGCGCGGAAATTCCATCTTTGGACCCCAAGAGGAGTTCGGTTTCGATGGATATCTTTCCCACCAACTTGGTGGATAATCTGCTCGTTGTGAAAACCCTGAATGCCAACTTGCCCTCCAACTATTCAGGCGCATACATCAACGTGCTCACCAAAGATTTCCCGGATGCTCTCACCTTCAGTTATTCGACTTCCACGGGATTCAATACGAATGCGACATTCAATGAACACTTCATCACGAGCCACGTCGGCAGCACCGAGCGACTTGGCTGGGACAATGGAACGCTCGACGTTCCCGGTTTGGTTGTCAACCAGAAAATAGAATCGCCGCAATATTCCAATTATTACGACGCCCTAGTATGGGCTGGATTTGGAGAAGCGTTGAGCGATCTCGGGATTGCATCCGCCGATGACATTGGAAATGGCGAGGGTCAAACTCCAATCAATAACATTGTGAATGCAGTGGAGGGAATCGACAACCTTGGCCAGGTCAACAATGAATTTATGACGGGCATTCGGGCGGAACAAAATCAGCGGTTGTCCCAACAAACGCGGGCGTTTGGCAATACGTGGGAGCCGGTTAGAATGACCCCGATGTTGGATCTTTCGAAGAGTATTTCGTTCGGAAATGTCACCACCCTGTTTGGCCGTAACCTCGGTTATAATTTTGGTTTTCAATACAAGTCGACCAATCGGTTGTACGAGAATGGCAGTACGGGCCGCTTTCTCTTGACGGGCAACGAATCGGAGAAGAATGAATTGGACGTACAGCGGCAGTTGTCGGATGTTCGGGGAACGCGTTCTGTATACACTTCAGCCCTGTTCAACCTCGGGTATGATGTGAGTCCATCGAGCAAGATTGGCTTCACTTTTATGCCCAATGCATCAGGCATCAACGATGCTCGGATTCAGCATGGAATCAACCCGAGCGACGCCGTCGGCTTGGGACAAGAACAGAGGCAACAACGCTATTTGGAGCGGAGGATGAATGTGTTTCAGTTGCGCGGCGAGCACAACTTGAGTGAAAACCCCAACCATAAGATCACTTGGATCTCTTCCTACACGGTTGGAAAGCAAACCACGCCTGATTTGCGGCTATTCATCAATAGCTTCGAGCAGGTGCCGGCGGGCTTGGTCTATTTGGATGCAGAGGGCAACGATGTGACAGAGGAGGCCAGTGCATTATTGGGAGATGGAGAAAACTTGACCGATTACTTCCCATCGTATTCTGTGAATGAAGTGGAATCAGATGAGGTGATCTACAGCATTCAAGACAATTTGTACCCTTCTCCGACCAGGTTTTTCAGAGCGATGCGCAACACCACGCTCGACTTAAAAATCAACTATGAGAAGCCCATTGCGCAGGACCTTGGGGCGGACAACAAACTCGCGTTTGGAGCTTCCATCGTGACACGAACGCGCGATTATTCTGAAAACCGGTACAGTTTTGTTTCGCAGGGGGTCGAATACAATGGTACACCCGCTGATTACTTCAATGCAGACAACATGAATGTCGTGCCGGGAACCACTTCGTCCGCCACGAATTACCTGTACCTGCGTGATGACACAGACATCCAAAATAGCTACGGCGCAACCCAATCGGTGTTGGGTGTTTATTCCATGATCAACATCTCACCTTCCGAGAATTTGAAGGTGAATGCCGGTTTTAGAATCGAAGCAACGGAGATGCTGCTCGAGAGCGAAAAACTCAATGATGAAGCGCTATTGCCTGAGCTGGAGGGGAATTACCGAGGGGATTTAAGTGTGGTTGATGTTCTTCCCTCACTGAACATGACGCTCCGACTGGCGGAGGCCGATTTGAGCATGACCAACCTCCGTTTTTCGGCCAGCCAGAGCGTTGCGCGGCCTTTGTTTCGGGAAAAGGCCCCCTTCTCCGTTTTTGACTTCGAGATCCAGGAACAACAGACCGGTAATACGGACTTGAACCGGACCAAGATCCTAAACCTCGATGGGCGGCTCGAGGTCTTTCCAGGGGTAAGGGAGTTGGTCTCGCTGAGTGTATTTTACAAGCATTTCACCGATCCGATCGAGCAGGTCATCATCTCGACGGCAGCCAACACGGAGATCACGTGGAAGAATGTGGGTCAGGCACAGTTGTTGGGCTTGGAGTTTGAAGCGAAGAAGAACCTGCAATTTGTGAGCGATCGACTTCGTCGTTTCAACGCCGCATTCAATGCGACTTGGATTCAGAGCGCTACAAGCATTGCAGCGGATGAGTTGCTGGAAATTCGTGCGACCGACCCAGGTCACGCCGATACACGCCCCATGTATGGACAGTCTCCATACATTGTGAATGGCATCGTGAACTACACCCATGATGAATTGGGATTGGGGCTAAACGCAAGCTTCAATATCAGCGGTCCAAAGCTTGTGTTGATCACGCCCGGAGGAACGCCCGACGTTTACGACCAGCCGCGTGCAGCGCTCGATGCAAGCGTCAGCAAATCATTTGGCAATGGTTTCACGGTCAAGTTGCAGGGGCGTAATCTTTTGGACCCCGATTACCGTCAGGTATACACGTTCAAAGGGCAGGAATACAATTTTCAGCGTTTCAACCTTGGTAGAACGTTTTCCCTCGGACTTTCATACCAGTTTGCAAAAGAGGCGTAACCCTTAACCTTGGTTACATTCCGCTTCTGAGCGCGGGTTGAAAATGTCTTAACCAATGAGGCCATAGACGCCAGCGCCAACAAGTGTCCAAGGTGATCTCTGCTGAACTTTAAAAGCCGGTGTCAAATCGTATGATTCAAATACTCCGGTCTTTGCGAGGAGATTTGGTGAATTGCCCGGGTTCCAAAGCGCTTTCCCTTTGATCTGCATGGTGGGGGATGTTTTGGGGTGGTTGAAACAATCTGACCTCCCAAAGGTTATTTCATTGTGCGTTTCTCAGGTTTAGTGCAAACTATCAAGCTCTGAGAGTCGCAGAATACCGAAGACAGCAGTTTTTGGTAAACGATCCAATAGGTTAACGCCCCAACAATCGCCATGAAAGAAAGCCTCCTAAAATATTATCCCGTACTACTCGCTTTTGTTTCATTCATCTTTTCGGTTTCGCTCTGGTTTACAGGAAACCAATTGGAAGGAATCTTTGTAGGCATTTGGGTGCCTTCTATTTTGTCACTCTCGGCGGTGCTCAATCAAATTCGTGAGAACGATAGAAAAGATCAACTATGAATACGCTCATGTTTGTTGTGGGACTGATCATCTTCGTTCCTATACATGTGGGGATTATTGGCCATGATCAATCAATCGCATGCATCCCAATCGAAAACGTCCAATCTCGAGAAGAAAGTGAACGAAGCAGCTGATGATAGCGAGTGATGCTATCAGAGGACATTTTTATCTTGAAAACGGGAGCCTGCTGAAGCAACGAAACGTGACATTCTCAAAGGGAATGTCCAGAAAACGGCAAGATAAGAGAGCTGAATCCAAAGCTCGCTTTGTTCAGGTAGAAAGTCATCATCAGTGAAATAAGAGCGAGGCCTCAGTCAAATGGCAAGAAAGCAGGACTGGAGTCCTTCGGGCTCAATAGTGATCTTTAGACGGTTTGCAGGTGAGCCGGCCAGTTTTTTCTTTTGTAAGACTCGATGATTATTTGGATGGCTTCCTCTTTATTTTCCCGAACCATTTCTAGTCGATTATCTAAGACCAAGGAGCTATGGTCTTCCCTTATGTTACCGTCACTCCAGAGCGTTAATTCGACAATTGTGGGAGTCAGTCCAAGACCTTTTTCGGTGAGAAGATAAAGATTGGTTTTCTTATTGTGCGGTAGTTTTTCCTTGCGGATCATCTTAAGATTTTCAAGCATTTTGAGTCTTGAGGAAAGTATGTTGGAGGCAATCGCTTCATCACTTTCAGAGAAATCTTTAAAAGTTTTCTTTCCTTCCAGTAGCATCTGTTTGATAATGACCAAAGTCCATTTATCGCCTACAAGGTCCAATGCAGACGTAATGGGACAATTGCAGCGAAAAACATGATTCATTTTACCAAAGTATTAAACATCACTTGCAAAACAAAAGTAATAAGCAAGGCAAGCATGAAGAAAGTATTGGTAACAGGTGTCTCCGGATACGTTGGTCAACATTGCGCAGCAGAACTATTGAAAAATGGATATGCTGTTAAAGGGTCTGTCAGAAGTTTATCCAAAACGGATGAAGTAACTCAGGGCATCAAAAAAGTAATTGATCCTAAGGGCAATTTAGAGTTCTGCGTCTTGAATCTTTTGAAAGACGACGGTTGGGAGCAGGCAATGGAGGGTTGTGATTACGTTTTACATGTGGCTTCACCATTTGTAACAAGTGAACCCAAGGATGAGGACGACCTCATAAAACCAGCTGTTGAGGGCACGCAACGTGCGTTAAAAGCGGCTAAAAAAGCAGGTGTTAAACGCATGGTGTTGACCTCATCCATCGTTGCAATGATGGGTGATGCCACGGGAACGGTAGACATCAATCAGGATAGTTGGACAAATGTGAATGCAAGCGGTGTTTCGGCCTATTTGAAAAGCAAAACACTTGCAGAGCAAAGTGCCTGGGAATTTATCAAAAATCAGAAAGGTGATCACCTTTTGGAATTGGTGACAATAAATCCTGGACCCATATATGGGCCCACTCTTTCGGGAAATTTGAATGGCGAATCAATGGGGATGTACAAACAGCTCATTAGCGGTAAAATGCCGCTACTTCCTCGTTTTGCAATTAATTTATCTGACGTCAGGGATGTTGCAGCGATTCATGTAGCGGCTTTGAAAAATGAAAAAGCAAACGGAAAACGTTTTATTGTCAGTACCGAAAAAGCACACAAGGGAGTCGAGATGGCTGAAATTTTGAAGGAGAATGGCTACTCAAAAGTGAGCACCAAACTTGCGCCAAATTTCATGCTTCGTTTTATGGCGAGGTTTGATAACGATCTCAAAGGCATGCTGCCGTTCATTGGAAATACGTTCAACGGTGATGTTAGCGAAACAATGAAAACGTTCAATTGGAAACCGATGCCGCTCAAAAAAACGGTTTTGGATACGGCTAAATCTGTAGAAGAGGCGATGAGGAAATAGCCTCTCAATTGTTGTCAAGAAATGGTCCGGCTTGATAGTTCTCTTCTTCCCGCTAGACTTGAATGCTGAGGAGTCAAGTATGGAGAAAGGACAGCGTGTCTCATCGGCAACGGCTCAATTGCATGCTCTTCTTAGCAGGGGATCATGCCCTCGTTTTTTTCGTGACGATTAGACTGTGCGCTAAACAAGTTGCCTGTCTATGAGGTTAAGTGGACATGAATTTACACGCTGCACCTCCCGTCAATCACCACACGTCTTATGAACCGTTCTCATCGGAGGGCCATGTTGGTTTGCGGAAAACCTACGCAATGAGAACTATGCCGATGGGTCTGTGATTCCGGCTAATCTGGATCATGCTACTTGGTCAACCACGACAGCTGGTGCTCATTTCACGCTCTCATCGGAGAGCTCTTCCTGAATGAGTAAAGTCAAAACGGAGTCTGCTCTCATTTGATAGCCCGCTTGATTCAGATAGAATTCGTGGTCCAACGCCTTCCGATGCATGCGTTCGATGATGTGGTGTGGGATGTCGGAACTGAAGGGCTTGCTAATGCGGACGTACCCCATAAACGGTGGGATTTGAGAATCGGAGGTGGTGTTTTCGAACATGTAATTGGCCAGCATTTTGTCTTCAAGCAAAAGCATCTCAATCTTCTTCAAGAAGTCATGGCGGATGTACTTTTTTTGAAGCAATTCGACAATTTTTTCATGCTCTATCAATTCGATGAGACCGGAGTTTTGAAGCCCTTTGTATTCCTCCTGATTGTCGACCAAAATCGTGTTTGAAAAGGTTCCGAGGGAAAGGTGCAGCCCGATCGAATCGAGGGGCCATTCATCCAATTTCTCCCGGTGATCGTGCATCCAGAGGCATGAATTCATCGCCGCGTTATTGGCCTTGATATTGAACTTGAAGTCGCGACGATCGACCTCGAGGTTGGTCAGGATACGCCCCAATGACTGGTTTTTCAATTCCTCCTTGTACTCCAGGGCGTTTCGCTTCTCGAAGTAAAATGAAATGGAAACGCCTGCCAAGATCACGGCGAAGTCCAAGAAATAATGAAGGGCTGTGCGCAAGTCGTTTGTTCGTTTGTGTGCCATGGGTGCTGAATCAAGGCTGCAAAATAATACCGTCTGGGCAGACGCGTGAAAGCTTCACCACTGCGGCGTAAACCAGGACAGTTTTGATTGCATTTGAGCGCAAATGATTGTTTTGATACCTTGTTGTTCGATTCGATTCAAGATGAAAAATTTACAAGCATTTATTTTGTTCGGTGGCTTGCTTTTGCTGGACTCAAAGGCAGCGGCCCAAGATGTTCCCGATTACGTGCCGACCGATGGGTTGGTGGCTTGGTATCCCTTCAATGGCAATGCCCAAGATGAAAGTGGCCAAGGCCTATCACCATCGCATCCCGTCAGATGTAAACCTGGAAAATGATGATTTCAGTTTTGTTATTCAGCTGTTCTTGGGTGCCTTGAAATCCGGCTATTCCTACCGCCAAATCCCCACGTGCTATGAAGAGAGGCAATCAGGGTTTTCAAAAATGCGCTTGATGCCAGTGGCCGTGGGCTATTTAGCGACCGCCATGCGAATCTTCCACAAATCCCGTTCCGGCTCTTCCCGGCCCTCGTAAAGACAAGCCAAACTCTTGACTTTGTGCATGGTCTTTGTGCCGTTTGCCTTTATAAGACTTCCCAAAATGTTCCTGATTACGTGCCGACCGATGGGTTGGTGGCTTGGTATCCATTCTTCCCGTCCTGGAGGAATGGTTCGTCATGTAGTGAACGCACGTGTTTACGATTGTTTTGATGAAATTTTGATGCGGATGACTTGTAAGTCGAAGTAAGTAATATTATCTTAGTTTCATGGCACGTTTCCGCGCT
>CALGEI010000011.1 GCA_937881575.1 uncultured Flavobacteriales bacterium
TAAATTCGGGTTGAACACGCCGGAGTCTTCATCGATGCAGTTCCCGCAAGATGCCGACCACAGTCCAGCCGAAGACGCATTGATGACCAGAGCAAGGGGGGCGTCAGCACTACAAATGGGCGATGGGAAATCAAACGCGAGATCTTCAGGTAGTGCAACTACGAGTTCAATCGAATCAGCAGACCAGGGGCACCCCAGTTCTGAGGCGCTCAGCACATACCATCCAGCATCCAGCTCTCCAAGATTGGTCAGATCCAGGCTGGCATTGTTCAGGACTGTCCCGTTGGGGAATTCCCATGACCACAAGGGTCCCGCAGTGTTTCCTTCAGGTGACGTGGACCAATCACTGCCTAGGCATGCTTCTGCAGTGGTTTCGGCTAGACTTGCACTGCCCGTTGGAGTAATGTCCACTGAAAGCTCGGCGGCAAGAGATAAACAACCTTCCACTTCCGCTTGTACTGTAAATAGGCCCCCATCGGAAGGTTGAGCATTTGAGATGACCAAAATGCTATCGGATTCTACAAGCTCCCCATTGGGTCCAGTCCATTGCCAATTATTTCCCGCTGTTGGACACGTTAAGATCAAGTCGTCCCCCGCGCAAGTGGGAGCATCCCAAATTAAGTCGGGAGCCGTAAAAGCAGGTTGCACAGTCAGGATCAGGGTGTCTGGGGTAATTTCGCAGTCGCCCACATTTCCAGTCACGATGTACATTCCATCATACGTTTCATCCACGGGACCGATGGTCAGCACGCTCTCGTTGATGCTGAAGCCGCTTGGGCCAGTCCATGTATACGTCGCGTTTTCAATGGGGTCAGCAAACAACGTGACCATTTCACCGGAGCAGAGGCTGTCGTCGTCCGTGTAGGTTTGGAATTGATATTGGGCAAAATCGCTGAAATAACCATAGCGGCAATAGCCTGAGGGCGTTCCATTGATGACGCCCATGTGAAAATACCCCGAGGAATTTTCGAGGCGAGAAGCGGACAATGTTGGCACAAATGAGGTGGTTGTTATTTGCGCATACTTCCACAAACCAGCGGCTCCTGGAACATCGGTGAAGTCACCAGCCCCAATGAAGGCTGGATTCCCATTGAATGTAAAATCCCCTTCACTGCCCGCTTGAACAAGGAGGTTGATGGAGAAGGAGGCGTTGGTTGAGCGAACAAACGCAATGTCTCGCGAACCTGTGCAGCGCAAGGGAGGGAGGATGGCTCCTCCGACTTCACATCCGACACCGGTCATGTGCAGCACAATCACCGGCGCTGAAGTTTCGTAATACGCAACCGGCGCGCCTAAAACATGGGTGTACGTTTCCCCGGCGTTCAGCGTCCAAGTGGAGGTTCCGTTGATGAAAAGTTCCGTGTTGTCTTCAGTCGCCAAAATGAAAAC
>CALGEI010000012.1 GCA_937881575.1 uncultured Flavobacteriales bacterium
GGAGAGAGCATCATTCCAAAACAATGTCGGGCCCATGGGTTGACAGAAACCGCCTTGATCAGCCGAATCATCGATCATACGTTGTTGATTGACTGACGTCAAAAAACAGGCAGCAACAAAGAGGGGCATCCCGTTGGACGACCCTCCCCTGTTGAATGAAAACAAATAAACTGTTATGAAGCTAGGCTTCGGCTCTATGTACGGAGCATCCTTTTAAAAGGTTACAGCCGGTCAAGAAGTTTTCTTTTCGATTGAGCCAGCGAGCGTGTCGAACAATCAGCGCTTCACGCGATCGGACTGATCCGTCACAAAGGCCTTCCAACCGCTGTATCCCGCCTGCATTCGAGGCGAAGACAATTGGAAATGATGGCACAATGCCACCGCCAATCCATCGGATGCGTCCAATTCTTTGGGCATTGATGCCATTGGAATCTTCAATGTTCTCGCCACCATGGCAGCCACCTGTTCTTTGCTCGCGGCACCCGAACCGGTGATGGATTGCTTGATTTTTCGCGGAGCATATTCTGAAATCGGAACGTCGCAAGACAGGGCCGCCGCCAAGGCTACTCCCTGGGCGCGGCCAAGTTTCAACATGGATTGCACATTCTTCCCGAAGAACGGCGCCTCGACAGCCAAGTGATCCGGTGCATGGGTTTCGATCAATGCGATGCAACGATCAAAAATGCGCTTCAGCTTGACCGCATGATCTGGATATTTCGACAAATGCAGCGCACCCATTTCCAGCATTTCCACCTCCTTGCCAACACACCGAATCACCCCGTAGCCCATGATCGTGGTGCCCGGGTCGATTCCCAAAATGATCTGTTCGTTGATTTTTTTATCCGCTGGCATGCGCCAACGAAGGTACATTTGGAATACCGTTTCCAGATGCCTCCTGCCCCAACACCCTTCAAAACGCTTTTCAAGCGCTTCCTTCCTTGGATTTCCACGGGAGCTGTTGTGACGTATTTGATTTGGGCAACATCACACCATGGAGTTTGGAAGGCCCAACTTGCGGACCTCATTCCCTCGCACCCTGTGTGGTTGATTGCTTTGATATTCGCCATGCCGCTCAACTGGTTCTTGGAATCTTGGAAATGGCACCGCCTCTTGCAACGCACGGCGGCATTCTTTCAGTCTTTTCGGGAAGTGTTGATCGGCTCATCCTGGGGCTTCATTACCCCCAATCGGACGGGAGACGTGGTTGCGCGAGTCGCCTATTTGCCCGAGGACAGTCGCGCCCAAGGAACGCGCGCCTTCATGACCGGTGCATTCGCTCAAATGTGGATCACAGGCTTTGCCGGCACCTGCGCCTGGTGGGTGGTCCAGTCCAACGAACCTCATCATTTGGCCCTCTTCTCGGAATGGTCGCCTGTGATCGGCGCATTGCTCGTTGCCACAACAACATTGACCTTGGTGATTTACTTGCTCTGGCGCTGGCCTGCGCGGTGGAATCGCTTTTCGGTGGCTTCAACTGTGTTGCACTCTGCACCCGTATCCCGCATGTTGCGGATGGAAATTTTGGCGCTGAGCGCCCTGCGATTTGCCGTGTTCGCGGTCCAATTTTTTGCAGCCTTGTCCGCTTGGGGGATCTCTCTAAGCGGCTTGCGCGCCTGGTACATTCCGCTCGTTTACCTTGGCAACATGATCATTCCCAGTGCGGCACTTTCAGAAATGGGCACCCGGGAAGCGCTGACGCTGGCGCTGTTTCAACCGGAGCCGTCCCAATGGTGGGCGACTGTCGTCGCTGTCTTTGCCGTTTGGCTGATCAATTTGGGAGTTCCCGCGTTGGCGGGTGCCGCCCTCGTTCTTCGTCATCAAAACAACGCACGATGAGTGCGTTTCTCACCACCATGGCGTGGGTGATCAGCATGAGCTGGTGGTTCATCGCGCTCCTCGTGATCATAGGCTATGCTTGGGTTGTCCGCACGTGGCTTCATCGTTGGAAGGAAATCCCCGTCCAACCGTGGTCGCCTGTGCATGCCACACGATCCGAATTGACCGCCATCATTCCCTGCCGGAATGAAGCTAAAAACCTACCGCATCTTCTGCAAGACTTGAGGCGACAGAGCCTCCAACTGGACATCATCGTCGTGGATGATGCCAGCGAGGACAACACCGCAGGGATTGCTGAAGCACTGGGAGTCACCGTAATTTCCAGCCCAACACCCGGCAAAAAATCGGCCTTGATCGCCGGCATTCAAATCGCCCAAACCGAATGGATCGCCACGCTGGATGCCGATGTCCGACTCGGTGAATTTTGGGCAGAGGCCATGGTCATGGCGGCATTGCAGCAAGATGCCACTGCAGTCATCGGTTCGGTCACACTCAGACCGCATCTCACGGCATGGGACCGTTTCCAAGCTTTGGAGTACGGCGCCATGATGGTTTGGATCGGTGGCGGGGTCAATGCCAAAGGATTGGCCATGGGGAGTGGAGCCAATTTACTTTTCAGACGAGAAGATTACCCCACTGATTCCTTGGCGCTCTCTTTGGCGTCAGGAGACGATACGTTTGCCTTGGAGGCCATTCGCAAAAACAAAGGACGACTTGTTTGGCAAGGGGATGCCCGTGCGCGCGCCACGACCGCCGGAACGGCAACTTGGTTCTCGCTTTGGACCCAACGGGGAAGATGGGCATCCAAAACTCCGCATCTGAATGATCCGGAAACCATTCTCATTGCGGTTTTGGTCGGAGCCGTTCAATGTGCCCTGCTGATCTGGAGCTTGGCAGCAGCCTGGACCCTTACATGGCCTTTCGGACTGGCGATGCTTTCACTTTGGATGCTGAAGATCGCCATTGATTATCGCTTGCTCAAGTTGGTCGCATTCGAGTTTGAAATTCACGTTCGGAAGCGAGATTTATTTCAATTCGCACCCCGCTACTTGATTTTGGTTTTGGGCGCCTGGATCCAAATCCTTCGGCGGAAGGTGGTTTGGAAAGGACGTCGGATCTAACTTCACCTCCCATGGAAGCTTCTGCATCGCGTCCCTTTTCCCAACATCGACCTGCCGCTTTTGGTCTGGTTTGGATCGTATGCCTGGTGCTCGTTGCCTTGGGCGGTGCTCGACTCCGTCCTGACGGCACTCCTTATGCCAACCTCCAGCATCTTGAATGGGCTTTATTGTCACCGGGAGCCACCATGGCAAACGCCGATGGTGCGGAACAGCATTTTATTTTGGGAACAGATCGTTACGGGCGAGACTACCTCAGCCGCTTGATGGCGGGATCGGCGATTAGCCTCAGCGTTGGTGGAATCGCCGTGTTGATCTCTCTACTCATTGGCGTTTTTCTCGGTGCTTGGGCGGGATACCGCGGGGGCAAGGTGGATGCGGTCATCAGCTGGCTCATCCAAGTCGTTTGGACCTTGCCCACCTTGCTCATGGTCTTGGCCATTACCCTCGCTTTTGGCAAGGGTTTCTGGCAAGTTTTTGTCGCCATCGGGTTGACCATGTGGGTTGATGTAGCCCGCGTTGTGCGCGGGCAATTCATTTCGCTGCGTGAACAAGAATTCGTTGAAGCGGCTCAATCTCTTGGTTTCTCTGACTTCCGTATCATGTTTCGCCACATGTTGCCCAATGCCGCCGGACCCATCATCGTCGTCGCAGCCGCGAATTTTGCCGCGGCCATCCTCATTGAGTCAGGACTCAGTTTTTTAGGATACGGTGCTCAAATTCCGATGCCCAGTTGGGGCAACCTCGTTCAGGAACATTACCACCTCATTACCGGCCGACATGCTTGGCTTGCATTGCTTCCTGGCGGTCTCATTGTCAGCGTTGTGCTCGCTTTCACCTTTGTTGGTGACGGCATTCGTGAATGGCACCGTGCTGAAAACTAAAACCGCCGAGCGCACCCAATTGCGATTCATTTGTAAATTCGCCTCATGAGTACAGTTCCTGATTTTCATGCGAAAATTTACATTGCAGGACACCGCGGGATGGTGGGTTCTGCCATTGTGCGCCGATTGGAATCGTTGGGATATACCAACCTCATTACCCGAACGCGACAGGAGCTGGACCTGATCAATCAAGCGGAGGTCGATGCGTTTTTTGAAACTGAAAAACCGGCTTTGGTCTATCTCGCCGCAGCCAAAGTGGGAGGCATCCACGCCAATAACATCTACCGTGCTCAGTTTCTTTATGAAAACCTGATGATCGAAGCCAACATCATCCATTCAGCTTGGAAACATGGTGTGACCAAGTTGCTTTTTCTCGGATCAAGTTGCATTTATCCCAAGCTGGCTCCACAGCCTTTGCAGGAAGAGTCCTTATTAACAGGGCCCCTGGAGCCAACGAACGAACCGTATGCCATTGCCAAAATTGCGGGAATCAAATTGTGTGAGACGTATCGGGATCAATACGGGGCCAATTTCATCAGCGCCATGCCCACCAATCTCTACGGACCCGGTGACAATTATGACCTCGAAACAAGCCACGTATTGCCCGCCTTGTTGCGCAAAATCCACACGGCTAAAATGAACGGGACTCCTTCTGTCTCATTGTGGGGTACGGGCTCTCCGAAACGCGAGTTTTTGCATGTGGATGATCTCGCAGAAGGATGCGTGCATCTCATGGACCAGTATGACGGCAGTGATTGGGTCAATCTGGGGACAGGGGAAGACTTGAGTATCCGCGAGCTCGCAGAGATGATTTGCAGCATTGTGGGCTACGACGGCGTCCTGGACTGGGACACATCCAAGCCAGATGGCACCCCCAGGAAACTGATGGATGTGAGCCGGGTGAATGCCCTTGGCTGGACGGCCAGCATCGGATTGAGAGCGGGCATCGAACGGGTGTATGCCGAGGTTCAAAGCACGTTTGAATCCGCATGACGCAAGGGCCGCATCTTCCCTCCAACAACTCCTTGATCAAATGGCCTTTGTGGCTTTTCTGTATCCTGTGGCTAGCCCCAGCGGCGGATGCACAAATCATCCGAGATGTTTTTGGGAATGTTCCGGCGATTCGTCACCCCAAGGAAATCCAGCCTGCTGAGGGCAGCCCGTGGAAGCAAATTTGGCACCGGCATTTGTTTGACTTTTCGGACTCCATCAACTCCCTTGTTGTTGACCCCGTCGTGCAGGCTCATTGGGGGCAGGCCCGAGGATTGGAGACAGATGCGATCTGGGACAACATTCGCGGGGCACGTTTCCGAGCGCGCATCGATGGGATGTGGTACGTTGGCGGAGAGTTGCTCGAGCGGCAAGGTATTGCCAGCCCCATGCTGGGCCATTGGGCAGCGCAAAAACGCATTCCGGGATGGGGACGATCAAAGCTGGGGCGCGACAGGGGGAACAACACGGCCGACAACGCGTATTATGACGTCTCAAGAGCGCGCGGATGGTGCGGATGGAGCAATGACACCTGGTTCGTTGATGGCGGGATTGATGCGCTGCACATCGGAGCAGGAACAGGCAGTGCTTTTTTGTCCATGGAAGCCGCTCCTGCACCGTACATCCGTGTTGCCCGAGAAGCAGGCAAGCACCGCAGCACCATATGGGCAACCCGTTGGGTGGGAACAGAGCGCGGTCCATTGGGTGAAACTGCTGAATCGCTTCTCAATCGTTCCCGTGCCCTATTTGCCATGCAATCGTGGCAACTCACACCTCACCTTCTCATGCAAGGGGTATATTCCTTCGTTCAAGAGAAGGAGAATTCCGTTGCCATGGGGTCCTGGGAAGGCTGGAATGAAGGCGATCTCTACCGTGCACAGCGTCACTGGGGAGGATTGGAAGTGCAGCTCACTGGTTCTATTGATGCCGCTCTACCTTGGAGAATCTATATACAAAGCGCCACGGATGTGGTGCCAAGACAAGGAGAGGCGTATCATACCAGCACGGACCGAACCGCACTGACGCACCTTGCTGGGCTCAACATTCAAGTGAGTTCTTTCAGCCTTCAGCTCGAATACATTCAGAGAGGAAATGCCCACTGCCGTGATTGCTTCGGCCAACTGGCTGCTGATGGGGTCATTCAAATGGCAGGGCCCGCTCGAGCATTGTTAGAGAATGGAGGCATTTCAGTTCAAGCTCCTTGGGAAGAGAGTCTGCGTTTGAATGCACATTGGGGCCTGTCCAAAGCCCTTTCATTGCAACTGCAAGCTGAATCCAATGCGCTTTTTTCTTGGATCACTCCACAATTCCTCTGGAACATCCAGACCGCATGGCCACTGAGGGCATTTGCTTCCTACACCGCCGGCTTGCATGAAAGCGAGACCCCTTCAACCAATTTTAGCTATTGGCAATTGGGTGTGCGTTCCGGTCTGATGTCATTTTGAGCTGAGCACAATATTCTTGAATTATGAACAGCCTCAATGGGGCACTTTTATCTTAGCATGGGTATTGTTCGCTATGATTTTCGTACTTTAGCGACGAAATGATCATATTCGTCGCAATTTCATCCTTCTTTATGACTCTTTTTGGTATGCCGACCTTAATTAAGGTCGCCAAACTGAAACAGCTCGTTGATGAGCCCGGTGAAGACAGAAAGATCCACCACCGGAGTGTCCCGACAATCGGAGGAGTGATGATTTTCATCTCAGTTTTTTTCAATGTGTTGTTCTGGGCAGGGTTGATAGGGGTCGATGCCTCTTTTGACGCCTCCGCCCAACCCATGACACTTGCCTGCCTTGTCTTGATTTTCTTCATGGGCCTGAAAGACGACATCATCGGCATGTCTCCCAGCAAGAAACTCTTGGTGCATTTGTTCATTGGTCTAGCGCTAACGACCATCAGTGAATACCGCATCGAGTCATTCGGCGGATTGTTCGGCGTCTATGAACTTCCAGAATCACTGAGCATCATTTTCTCCATTTTCGTTTACATCGTCATCGTCAACGCCTGGAATTTGATTGATGGATTGGACGGATTGGCTGCAGGCTTTACGGTCATCGCTATGAGCGCATTTACATTTTGGTTTTTGAGCGTTGGCGCAATGTCCGAAGCTCTGTTATCCATTGCAACAGCTGGGACATTGCTCGGTTTCTTGGTGTTTAATTTCGCTCCAGCGCGCATTTTCATGGGCGACTGCGGTTCGCTCTTCGTTGGCGTCATAGGTTATGTGCTTGCAACCTCAGTGATCGCCACCCCCATTGAAGCAATTCCTGACCATTTGCTCTTAGTGTCTAAAGAGGTCTTGGTCATGGGCATTTTGTCCTACCCGCTGGTTGATACGCTTCGTGTCTTCATTCTACGTGCAGCTCGTGGCATTTCACCATTTCATCCTGACCGCAACCACTTGCACCACCGACTCATGATGCAATTTGGCACCCACAGGAAAACCGCCATAAGTGTCTATGCGTATTCCATAGCCATGATTCTATTGGCTTTTTCGACGCCTTATTTGCGTGGAATTCTCCCCCTCGAAATTCTGTTCTTTGGCTTATTGGCCATTGCTTTTGGAACGTTCTATCCTACCTTGAGGAGGACGAAAAAAAGCTACATGATTAGCCTACTGCTCGACCAACCTGAAATCCCGAAAGGCAAGAAGAAGCCACTCGATGGTGTGGATTCTAAACAATCCATTTTGGCTTGATTGCTCCCCGCGTGTTGGGCTCAATCTTGACCCCGTCTGAGACGAGGATGAGGAAGAATGCTTCTCTCGCACTGCAGCCACGACCTTCACTTTTCTTCATTTTTTTTGTTCTTGGATTTGGAAGTGCGAACGCTAAGGTGACGCCTGCTGACACCGTCCACTGGCATCCTTTGAAGGGCGCATTCAATGCTCCTTTGGTCCTTCCTCATTCCCGAAACATCGCATCGGACAGTACTTTGAATTCATTTCTGGATTGGAGTGCCTATGCGACTGTACAATATGCTCCGGGCGCCAGACTGCAAGGAAGTTGGGTGCAACTCCCGACTGCTGGCGGATTGGGATGGGTCACCGGGCTCAGCGTCTATGGCCAGCATCGACAATGGTCATGGCAAACCAACTTGGACCATTGGCGCGTAGCCGGTGTGCGCGAATCCGATTGGAATGAAGCCTGGCAATGGGGGACTTGGGATGGGTTGGGGCGAGCATGGAATCCGAATGAAGCCGACATTGCCGTTCTCCGCACTACGGGCCATTTAGACTTCCAAGTCAGCCCTTCCGTTGTGCTTTCTTGCGGGCAAGAAACCCATCATTGGGGTCAGGGTTGGAGGTCGTTGTGGCTGGACCGTCAAGCAGCTCCTTTGCCTTTTGCCAGCCTGCGTGTAAAATTGGGGCGCGCGGACTACACACACCTGATTGCTCGAACCCAGCATCTCGGTGTAGGAAGCCCGCCTGCGATTCCTACGAATGGAAGGGACAATCCCGGCGCATATACCACGAGACGAAGTGCTTGGCTCGCTGCTCATGCTGTCGAAATTGATCTCGGCCGAGGATGGAGTGGTTCTCTTTTTGGGGCGGTTACTTGGCTCAACAATGACAGTGGCTACACCCATCGCTTTGAAGGGGCTTACGCGTTGCCTTTTATCGCCTTCCGCCCGACTGAATATGCCATTGGATCAGCTGACAACGCTTTGATGGGGGCCGCGATGAGTTGGGTACCGAAATGGGCCAGCGATCGTCTTCTGCTTCACAGTCAAGTTTTGTTGGACGAACTTGTTGTCAGCGAAATGCGGGCTGGCGACGGTTGGTGGGCCAACAAGTGGGGCGCATTGGGCTCCATCCAATGGAAGACTTTAGATCAACGTTGGCGCGTCGTCGCAGAAGGGGTCGCAGTGAGGCCTTTCACCTATTCACACGCTTCAAGTGTGCAAAGTTGGACCCACCGCCATCGTCCATTGGCCCACCCCGGTGGAAGCAATTTCGCAGAAGCGCGCCTGCACGTCCAATGGACAAAAAACAACTGGAAAGCGCGCATGGGTTGTGTTTGGATGCAACAAGGAGTGGACGCTCCCACGCCGCTAGGTGAGGAGCCGACCTTGGCCATTGGAGCTGACCCGTTGATTTCATATTTGACGAGACCTACCGATTATGACGTTGATCTCATTTGGAACGGCGGTGGATTGGTGGACGGCGCCGGAATCCAAACGAACGTCCGATGGTGGACCGATGTTGCCTTTTCCCTTCCTCCACTCGAAGGACAAGAAGTGTTTTTGCGAGGCTTTTTGAGGGATGAGACGGGGACGCATGCTGCAGCGAATTGGTGGCGAATTGAGATCGGCATTCGCTTAGAAAACATTTTGGAAGAGCGCAATTGGTAAAAGCTTCTTGGGAGCTGAAAATGTTCTGAATTCATCAGACCGCTAGCCCTACTTTTGCACCGATTTCATCCCCATGCCCGATCGCCTCAAAGACATTGCTGAACTTTTTAAAATCCGACTCGGGTTTTTCGTTGTGCTTTCCGCCGTTCTCGGTTGGTTCATGGCCGTTGATACCATGGACTTAACCACCTTCTTGCGGCTCGCCTTGGGCGGTTACCTTCTGACAGGGGCCTCCAATGGGCTCAATCAAATCATAGAAACACGCGTTGACGGGCTCATGACTCGCACAGCCAATCGCCCTCTACCGACAGGACGTATGACCGCACAACAAGCATGGATCTACAGCCTGTTGGCCGCAGTCATCGGCTTGGCTTGCCTCTTTTCGCTCAACCCATTGAGCGGTTGGCTCGGTGTCGCAGCGATCGTGAGTTATGCGTTCATTTATACCCCGTTGAAAGGCCGTACGTCCCTCAGCGTGTTTGTCGGGGCCTTCCCTGGGGCACTCCCACCCATGATCGGGTATGTTGCGGCCACAGGAGACTTTGGCATTGAACCTGGGTCGCTTTTTGCTGTTCAATTTATGTGGCAGTTCCCTCACTTTTGGGCCATCGCTTGGCTCGCACACGACGACTATTTGAAAGCCGGCTATCAGCTGCTCCCTTTCACGGGTGGACGCACCAAACGAAGTGCATGGCAAATCGTCGTGTATTCTCTCTTCTGCATTCCCGCCTCCTTGCTGCCGTGGGCACTGCCAAATGGCAATCCCATGGTAGGGAATACGGCACTCGTTGTCGCTCTTCTTTGTGGGGTGATGTTCTTAATTCCGGCGGTTCAATTGTATCGCACCCTCGAAATGAAAGCGGCCCGCCGATTGATGTTTGCGTCCTTCATCTATTTACCCGTGGTACAACTCGCCTATGTCTTGGATAAGCTATGAAACACATGACTGATCAAACTACACCCCGCAATTCTGCATCTTACGATGTTTTCGAAGGCGTCGAGCCTGCAGTTCGTGAACGCACCAAAAAAATGTTGATGTATTTCATCGTTTTTGCTGTCGTCATGTTGTTTGCTGGTTTCACCAGTGCCTATATCGTTTCCAACATGGGACAATATTGGGTCAATGTAGCGCCGACTTCAGCCTTTTGGATGTCCAACGTTCTGCTCGTCCTTTCGTCAGTTTCACTTTGGTGGTCTGTACGCTCTATGCGTTCAGGGTCTAAACAATCGGCACTCATTGGGCTTGTCGTCACCTTCGTCTTGGGCCTGGGTTTCACCTTCAGTCAAGCACAAGGATGGGAAGACTTGTCCCGAATGGGACTCGGATGGACGACTACAGACCACGAATCCGGTATGAAAGCGTACCGCTGGAACAGCATTGAGTCCGTCATTGAGAGCGAAGCCGTATACGGAGACGACTACACCATCACGCGCGGAGGGGAACCCGTCCTGTTTGACGCAGCAAAAAAAGAATTTTACGCCCCGAATGACCTGCTCATGGTACGGCCGATTTCGCGCGAAGTGGCCCGCACATCGAATTCTGGCGGAGGATATTTGTGGATTCTCATCGCCGTCCACATTCTGCACTTGACATTTGGTTTCGTTTACTTGGTCATAAGCGGCATCCGTGTGGGACAAGGCGTCATTCATTCTAAAGATGTAGTCCGGCTTGAAACGCTGAGTATTTACTGGCATTTCATGGGAGCCCTCTGGCTCTACCTCTTTGCTTTTCTCTTCTTCATTTACTGATACCGGCCCACAGACTGTAGAGCAATTCGCATCCTTGTTTCGGCTTTTGCCTCGCTTCTATTTTGATTGGTTCTCAATAGCGAACAAAAGGGTGGCGTGTATGGCTTGATTTGCATAAATTTGCGCGCAAATTAGACCCATGGGAGGAGAATCGACAAAAGTGATTTCAAACGAAGTTCTCTGGGGAGGCGGACAGTCTCCTTTCAGCGTCAGTTATGGAAAAATGATGATGTGGTACTTCCTCGTATCAGACGCATTGACGTTTGGAGGATTGCTGACTGCATATGGTTTCGTTCGTGCGAGCAGCACGGATCCTTGGCCGATCGGGGAACAAGCTTTTCGCTCGTTGCCGTTTGTTGAAGGTGAATATCCCCTCATCTATGTCGCGTTGATGACGTTCATTCTCATCGTGTCTTCGGTCACCATGGTTTTGGCGGTAGAAGCGGGGCATCGGAATGACAAACGGGAGGTCATCAAGTGGTTGGGTTTGACCATTATTGGAGGCTTCTTCTTCTTAGGCTCTCAAGCATGGGAATGGTCACACTACATCCATGGCAGCGGCGGAACGTTCCTCTTGAATGAAGCAGTCGTCGTCACATCAGACGATGGCCAAACATTTTCCTTGAACAAAGGGGATGCTGTCTATATGGATCATCACTTCGGTCATTTGGCAGAGCCTTGGATTGAAGGAGAGCCCCAAGTAAGCTTGGTCGAAAGTGATCACGGCGTGAAGTTGGTAGAAATGGGTGAGCATGCGCACGAAGTGGAATTGCATAGCCTTACGCTCAATAAATACATCAACAACGAATCCCATGTCAGTGGTGCTGACGCCATGAAGTTGTGGAATGCACGGTCTGAGAGCTTTTCTTTCGGAGCGAACATGCACGTGAATGAGTATGCCTCGCAGCAGGCTTATGCCAATTTCTTCTTCTTCATTACCGGCTTCCATGGTTTCCACGTATTCTCTGGTGTTGTCATCAACATCATCATTTTCATCATGGCGTATCGCGGAGTCTTTGAACGCCGCAAGCACTATGAAATGGTGGAGAAAATTGGATTGTATTGGCACTTTGTCGATTTGGTTTGGGTGTTCGTTTTCACCTTCTTCTACCTCATCTGATTCGGTTTTCAATCCTTCTCTAACGCTCAAACGAATCCCATGGAACGCGACGACCTCATTGTCAACGACAGCTACGCCCTGAACGCTCATCATAGCGAAGAGGAAGGTGCGAAAATCCGCCGAAACACTTGGAAAGTGACCGGCATTTTGACACTCTTGACGACAGTTGAAGTCATCATGGGCATCTACTTCAAACGTTCCGAGGCTTTTTCTTGGACGATGATCAAGTGGACCTTTATCATCTTGACAGTGGTCAAAGCTGCATACATCGTCCTGGTATTCATGCACCTTGGTGATGAACGGAGCAATTTAAAGAAGGCCGTTCTTGCGCCGTATATGCTGTTCATTGCCTACTTGCTTTTCATTGCGATCACTGAAGGCTTTGGACATTTGGGCAATTTCAACGCATTCCATTGATTTAGAGCTCCGCTCATTGAACTTCGCGCTAGGGAGTGCGGTTATTTTTCTTCACGGAGTCACCGAATAAAACCGCGCATTGAATTTCATTTCCACGAAAAAACTGAAGCAATCGTTTTATTTGATTGCCATCATGCTAGGGCTGCCTCTCACGGGCTTGCTCATTTTGGGAATTGACGGAGAACACCACTTTAACACGCTTCCCTATTATTCCGAAGAAGGATTGATGGAAACTTGGAGCACTGACGCCCGCCGCGTTGGGCAGTTCGCATTCACCAACCAAGACAGCGTTGAATTTCGTTCTGAAGCACTAGAAGGCAAGGTTTGGTTGGCGGCATTCTATTCTACGGAAGCCGATCATGTGGCGCAGATGACCAAGCAGCTGCTTTGGCCCAACTTTCGCTATCGCGATGAAGATGACATTGCAACGGTTTGTTTCACGCTCGACGCAGCCCATGACCAACCGGCCGTCCTACTTGAATATATTGAACGTACGACCCGTTACAATGGCTTCAACGGTAAGTGGCAATTCCTGACAGGCGACCAAGGTGCGATTGATGACCTGATTGCAGAGTCCTTCATGATTGAACGCGATCCGGAGGAGCCCAACAACATCGCGACGCTCTGGCTGGTCGACGGAGAAGGCTACCTCAGGGGGGTTTACCACGCGGCGTCAGAAGATGCCATCAAAGATGCGGTCGAGGACATTGCGCTGCTGCAAAAAGAGATGGACGAGGCAGCGTATGCTCGAAAAAAAGCCATTGAGACCGCAGAACTCGCTCCTCCGCTTCCTATCCTGGGCCCAGAAGGGCACACCGTGCCTGCCTTTGCCTTTCTAGGCATGGACAGCCTTGAGTTTTCGCACCGAAATGTGGGCAATCGATTGCGCATCGTTGATTTTTTCTTCACGCGTTGCCCGACCATTTGTCCATTGATGAGCAGCCAGATGGCCAGACTGCAACACACGCTTCGAGCCAAAGACATGCACCATGATGTGCTCTTATTGAGTCACTCCGTTGATCCAGAGCACGATCGACCACATCGACTTCAAGCTTATGGCGATCGCATTGGCCTCAATCCCGAACAATGGCAAATGGTCACGGGTGAGAAGGAATCGATTTATGACATGGCGCGAGAAGGGTATTTCCTCACAGCATTGGAAAGCGATACTGCAGCCGGAGGTTTCTTCCATAGTGACTTGTTCGCCTTGGTTGATCGAGCGGGACGGATTAGAGGTTACTATGACGGTACATCCACAGCAGAGGTGGATCGGCTTTTGAACGATACAGAACAACTTTGGATCTTAAATCAATGACCATGCTCGAAAATGAACGTGCGGTAAAACGCTTTGTTTGGATCGTCGCCGTGACCATTCCGGTTGCTGTGGCGTTGTTGTTTTTCATTCCTCCGGCCGAGAATTTATCGGAAGAAACACGGCTAGCGCTGTACCGACTTCCCCAGTTCAATGCTTGCTTCAACGGTGCGGCCTTTTTCTGTTTAATCGGTTCTCTTGTTGCCATCAAAAACAAAAATATACCGTTGCACCGACTACTCAATACGGTGGCGCTCTCTCTGAGCGTGCTCTTTTTATTGAGCTACGTAGCTTTCCACCTCACCACAGAAAGCACACCCTATGGCGGTGAAGGATGGATGCGCACCGTGTATTTCATCATACTCATTTCACACATCCTGCTTTCCACGGGCATCATCCCTTTGGTCTTATTCACGTATTATCGTGGTCTGCGAATGGACGTTGATCGCCACCGAAAACTGGCCCGAGTCACCTGGCCCATTTGGCTTTATGTGACCGCCACAGGCGTGGTGGTGTATTGGATGATTTCGCCTTACTACCCAATCGGATGAACAGAGTCACACGTTTGTTCTTCAGTTTCTTGTTGGTAACAGGTGCTTTCTGCCTCGTCCCTGCAGATGCAGAAGCCCAATGTGTCATGTGCAAAGCCGTTGCTGAAGACAGCGCGTCAGATGGCGGGATAGGAGCTGGACTCAATCGGGGAATTCTCTACCTCATGGGCATCCCATACATTTTGTTATCCGCTCTTTTCTTCGTAATTTATAAGATGTGGAAGGCTGACGCCACTTCTTGAATTACTCAACCAATGACCTCAAAACTCTGGCAAATCAGCATTTTTTGCTTGATGACAATGATGTCACTCGCCTTTTCGTCCTGGGGTCAGTTTACCGTCGAACGAAGTCCTTGGCTTGACGGTCCAGAAATCACAGATGACCCGATTGTTCAATGGTGGGCTGTGTCCAATGAAGAAACCAACGAACCGTTGCACGTTGAACTCATTGTGGAAGGAATCAATCCCCGCAAAACTGTTCGACTCGATGTTGATCATGCCATGGAGTTGTCCCTTCAGCCCTTTCGGCGATATACCCGCATTTGTGTCGAACCTGAGTTCATGCTTCATACCGATCGTATTTGGGCAGATCCAGCGTCACCTTCAGACACCTTGCGTTTAAGACCGCTCAGAACGGGTTTAGAAGTGGATTTGGAGCCCATCGAATTCACTCCAGGCGCCAGTCAACTTTATCATACCTCCATCCCCACTCTGGAAGCCCTTTATGAATTCCTAATCATCAATCCGACCGTCGGAATTGCCGTTGTAGGCCATGAACAACCCGCTCAAACCACTTCGGAAACGAATTTTGAAAGTCGGGAACGTGCTCGTGCAGTCTGGGAATATCTCGTTACCAAAGGAGTCGATCCCAATCGACTTGCGGTCGAAGGTCAAGGCAGTCAAAGGATGCGATTTCCAAACCCGAAAACGATTGAAGAAGCCGAAGCAAATCGAAGGGTTACAGTGCGTGTAACACACTATTGATTACTCGGATAGAACTGCCCGCGCTTGCTGTAGCTTTGCACCATGCAAACACGGGTTTCCTTTCCACGGATTGTATCCAAATTCAAAAGCACGGCGGTCGCCCTGTGCATTCTCTTCATTGGTTCAAATGCCATCAAAAGCACAGCCCAAGAGACCTGGTCTCTTCAGCGTTGCTTGGATCACGCCTTTGAATACAACTTGCAAATCAAGTTGGCAGGACTCGGTGAGGTTCGTGCGGGCATCGGCACTCAATCTGCCATTGGCGCTTTCCTTCCCAACTTGAATGGCAATGCCTCTCACGGGTACAACTTTGGTCGGACGATCGATCCATTTACCAATCAATTCGTTGAATCATCGCGCATTCAATCCAACAGTTTTGGTCTGTCCACAGGGGTGACGTTGTTCAACGGATTTCAAAATCACCTCAATCTCAAGCGGGCCTATCTGGCAGAACAAAGTGCTGAAGCCAACCGAGAAGTGGTCGAGAACAATGTCGTTCTGACCATTGCGGGCGCCTATCTCAACATCTTATTTCAAGAGGAATTCGTTCGCGTGGCTGAAATCAACAGGACAGCCACTGCCCGCCAGGTAACCCGGATGACCCAACTTGTCAATGCCGGTGCCGCTGCTGAAGCAGACTTGTATGACGTCGAAGCCCAACTGGCTGCGGACGAAGCGACCATCGTCAGCACAGCCAATGCCTTGGGGCTTGCAAAACTGAACTTGGTGCAATTGCTCCAGCTCCCAGCCTCTGAAACGGATAGCTTCCAAGTTGTTCGTCCTTCGGATAGCGATTTGGAGCGCAACAATTTGCCCGGCTCACCAGAAGCAGCCGTGGCGCATGCGCTCAGTTCATTTCCCGAGATACGCCAAGCAAACCTCAATGTTGAAGACGCCTCTCTCGGATTGAGACTCGCCAACGCCGGTTCCCTCCCGCGGCTCTTCGCCAGCTACAATTACGGCTCAGGATATTCTGGAGCTTCGCGCTCCATTGATGGAGACCCGACGATTGAAACCATTTCGTTGGGCAATTTCTATTGGGACGGTACGTTGGTCCCTCTCACCGTTGAACAGGAAAGCTACAATTTTATCACCACCCCTTTTTCTGATCAAATCAAGCGCAACTTCAATCAAAGTGTGTTCTTTTCCATGAGCCTTCCGATTTTCAATAATTTCAGCGTGAAATCTGCACGTGAACAAGGCCAAGTCAATGTGCTGAGTGCCACTTATCAATTGGAGCAGACGCGCCAAACGCTGACGGCCAATGTGGAGTCGGCATGGGCCGATGCCCGAGCAGCCAGTCAAAATGCTGTGGCACAAGAAGCAGCCCTCACCGCTGCTGAAAAAGCATTCAACAATGCCGAAAAACGATACGAAGCAGGAGCATCCACAGCCGTGGATTATGCGGATGCCCGTTCCCTCTTGGACAACGCTCGTGTCAATACACTTCGAGCCAAGTACGATCTAGCCTTCAAAAGCCGCATCCTGGACTTCTACATGGGACGCGCCATGACCTTCCGATAATCCAACCGCATGAAATTCACCAAGAAATTTTGGATCATTCTAGGTCTCGCAATCGCGGCCTTGCTCGTCGCTGCCAAGTTCTATGGCGGAAAAGTGGACCTGCCCCAAGTGGATGTCGAGAACGTCCAACTTCGGGACATTGTTGAGCGCGTTTCCGCATCGGGGAAAATTCAACCCGAAGTCGAAGTGAATATCACTGCGCAAGTGAGTGGTCAGATTACCGCGTTGCCTGTGAAGGAGGGTGATGCTGTCAAAGCCGGAGATCTTTTGGTTCAAATCAATCCCGATTTGTATGAAGCAGCGCTGAATAGAGCGGAAGCAGCGTTGAATTCAGCGCGTTCCAATTTGGCTTCTGCACGCGCGCAATCCAACCAAGCAGACGCCCAGTTTTTTGCAGCGTCGAGAAGCTGGGAACGCACCCAACAACTTCATGCGAATGGCGTGATATCCCAAGCAGATTTCGACGCAGCTGAAGCTAATTTTCGAACAGCCGATGCCACTCAAAAATCGGCACAAGAAACGATCCGCAGTGCGGAATTTGCGATCTCTAGTGCATCAGCCTCCGTGCAAGAAGCGCGTGACAACCTATCCCGAACAACCTTAACCGCCCCCCAATCTGGGACGGTTACAGCCCTGGTCAAAGAGATTGGCGAGAGCGTGCAGGGAAACGGTTTCACAGCAGGCGAAGTGGTCATGAAGGTGTCCGATTTATCGACCATGGAGGTGAATGTCGAGGTCAATGAAAGCGACATTGTGCGAGTCGGACTCGGCGACATGGCCGAAATCGAAGTCGACGCTTATCTCAATGATGTCTTCAGCGGCATGGTCACCGAAATTGGAAACACGGCTCTCAACGCTGGATTGAATGGGTTTTCCATGGATCAAGTCACCAACTTTTCGGTCAAGGTTCGCCTTCTTCAAGAGAGCTATGCTCATTTGTTGGCAGCGGATTCGAGCACGATTTCCCCTTTTCGTCCAGGCATGAGCGCCAAGGTGGACATCCTCACGCGCGAAGAAAACCAAGCCGTTTCCATTCCGATTCAAGCTGTGACGACGCGAGAAAACGACGACGATGACGGAGAGAGCGTACTGGGCGTATTTCTGCTCATCGATGGCAAGGCGACTTGGACTCCTGTAACCTCTGGAATTCAAGACAACCGCAACATCGTCATTTCATCGGGACTCGACACAGGGGCCGTTGTGATTACCGGACCCTACGAGCAGGTGTCTCGATCGCTTGAAGATCAAGATGCTGCGGAAATCAGCCCGGAAGAAACGGAGGATTGAAGACATGGACCGGAAGCCACTGATCTTATCCATTGAATCCGCCACGCTAGCCTGCTCAGTTGCCTTGTTGCAAGGTGAGGAGGTCATTGCCCATCGGCATGAAGTGGATACAACCTACATCCACGCGGAGCGCCTATTGCCCCTGATTGATGACATGTTGTTCGATACAAAGGTCGCCCGTGAAGATTTGAATGCCGTCATCGTTTCTTCAGGTCCCGGAAGCTATACCGGGTTGCGGATTGGCGTGGCAACCGCCAAAGGTCTCTGCCACGCTCTCCATATCCCTTTCATTGCGATGGATACCCTGGAGTCCTTGGCATATCAAGCTAGCCGATTATCACCAGCACCTTGGGATGCTGTCGTTTGCGTTTTGGATGCGCGAAGAGATGAGGTCTATACGGCTACATTTGAACCCAATGGCAACATCTGGACAAAAGGTTCAGCGACGCGTGCTTTGGTGCTTGACCCCAACATTCCCCTTGACCCGTTATTCCCCCTCGCAGCTCAGCATAAAAACGTGGTTGTCATTGGAGACGCCGCCATCAAGACCCAAAACCTGCTCGGGGAATCTGCGAGCCATTGGACGTTCATACAGGCAACTCCCTGCGCTCGTGATGCCGGTGCATGCGCCGCGCAGAAACATGCGGCGGGGGAGTTTGAAGACATCGCTTACTTCGAGCCACGCTATCTCAAAGAATTCATCGCTGGGGTTCCCCGCGACCCTCTGGGACTTCGAAAACGTGCCATAGACAATCCAGCCAAAGCATGAGAGATCAACACCCCATCGTCCGGATTCTGTCGTTTGGTTTGTTGTCGGCTTTGATGTGTCAATCCAAATGCAACGATCGCGATCAGTTCATTCCTTATGTTCCAGTTGATTTCGAAATCAATGTCGATTTGCCCGCCTACATGGATCTATCCGTTCCAAGCGGTCACATCGAAGTGAGCGGTGGTTCACAGGGCATTGTGCTCTATCGTTATACGCTCGATCAATTCGTGGCATTGGACCGACATGCCACAGCGGACATCGGTGCAGCGTGCCAAGCTCAGATTGAAGAAGACGGCCTGATTCTCTCAGATCCGTGCAGCAATGCCCAGTGGCTGATCATCGACGGCTCTGTCGTAGACGGCGATGCCACCGTACCACTGCACCGCTATGCCACGTCTTGGACACCCCCCATCCTCCGCGTGTACAATCCCTAAACCTCATTTTGGCGCATTCGTTCTAACAACGAAGGCACCAACACAATGAGAAATGAGGGCAACGGCGACTGCAAAAAAGCCAGGAATTCATGGGACACACTGTACCCTGTTTTGCCTGGAATGACGAGCATAAAAAACGCCATGATCAGCCCTGCCATCCCATAGATGACCACCAACCAAGGCCAGCGATGCAAGTGGCCCGTGGTTTTTAAAAACAACCCATCAAAAACGAAGAACACCAAGAGTATGAACACGCTCATAATCCATTTCATCGCCACCAACTCCTTCAATGACAGCGTATGAAATCCACTCCACGTGCCGCGGATGACATAGTATTGAAGCCGTTTCGGTTGATTGATTTGTTGCCACATTCCGGCCCGTTCTGCCGCTCCAAGTGACTCCAACTCTGGATACCGTTGCACCGTATCGATGTAGTGATTCAAGTAGACTTTGGCAAGTTCTTGGTAAAACCCAAACACCAACATGCCCAGCAGCACCACCAACCAAATCGGTCGCTTCCACGGCAGAATGGGTGTCACGATTTTGTCGTTCATCCCTTTTTTACTGCCCGCCCCCTCTTGATTCCCATGTGCTGTGCCGCATACAGGTACCACAAGGCGAAGATGATGCTGTAAACAAAGACTGTGAAGGTATAATCGTGGTTGAAATCCAACGCGGACGGCCAGTACAATTGAATCATGAGCAAGCAAATAATTCGGAAGGCATTCGCGGCGTGCAAGACCGCAATGCCCGCGGGGATAAACCACACCTTACGCATCCACTTCCCAGGAAATGAGGCAATGAAAATGGCAAAAAGCGCAAAGAGGACCACGCCGTCGCAGGAAGGACCCACAAATACGCCTGCGGCACCTTGGATTCCCACCCGCGTTCGAAACGCGTCATCCATGATTTGAAATTGAGCGTTCAACCCGTAGCCCAGCCAATCCAACGTCCACTCTGTGATCACAATGAGGTTTTCTGTCACGTACTCATCCATAAACGTCGCCGGTTTCAAGAATTCCTCATAACTGAGGTGCCACAAGATGTATCCGCCAAAACCCAACACCAAAAAACGGAAAACGTCCGGCTGTGACCGGACGAATTCTTTTAATTGTTGGATGACTCCCATCCGAAATATCAGTAGCGATACAAGTCGGACTTGAAGGGACCGTTCACGGGTACACCGATGTAATCAGCTTGTTCTTGAGACAGCGTCTCCAAAACCACATTGATTTTATCCAAGTGCAAGCGGGCCACTTCCTCATCCAAGTGCTTCGGCAAGGTGACCACTTCATTCTTGTAAGCCGCAGCATTGTTCCAAAGTTCCAATTGAGCCAACGTTTGGTTCGTGAATGAATTGGACATCACGAAACTCGGATGGCCTGTGGCACAACCCAAATTCACCAAACGACCTTCAGCCAACAAGATAATGTCTTTGCCGTTGAGGTTGTACAAATCAACCAGTGGCTTGATGGTGTCCTTGGTCGCACTCTCGTGGTTGTTCAACCAAGCCACGTCAATTTCATTGTCAAAGTGGCCAATGTTGCAAACGATGGCTTTGTCCTTCATCTGCTCGAAATGCTCACCGCGAATGATGTCCTTGTTTCCTGTGGCAGTCACAATGATGTCACACTCCTTCACGGCATCGACCATGCGCTTCACCTCATAACCGTCCATCGCAGCTTGCAACGCACAAATTGGGTCTATCTCTGTCACCATTACACGACAGCCAGCGCTGCGAAGTGAATCCGCAGTGCCCTTTCCAACATCACCATAACCTGCTACTACGGCTACTTTTCCGGCCATCATGATGTCCGTCGCACGGCGAATGGCATCCACCGCTGATTCACGGCATCCGTATTTGTTGTCAAACTTGGACTTGGTCACCGAGTCATTGACATTGATTGCAGGCATGGGTAAAGTCCCGGCCTTCATGCGGTCGTACAAACGCAACACGCCCGTCGTGGTCTCTTCAGATAAGCCATTGATTCCTTCAGCCATCTCGGGGTACTCATCCAACACCATGTTGGTCAAATCGCCTCCGTCGTCCAAAATCATGTTCAATTGTTGGCGGTCTTCACCAAAGAATAGGGTTTGGCGAATGCACCAAGCAAATTCTTCTTCGTTCATCCCCTTCCATGCGTACACCGGAATTCCAGCCGCTGCGATCGCCGCTGCTGCATGGTCTTGGGTCGAGAATATGTTGCACGACGCCCAGGTCACATCCGCTCCCAAATCGACCAATGTTTCAATCAAAACGGCCGTTTGGATGGTCATGTGAAGACAACCCGCAATGCGAGCACCTTTCAATGGTTTGTCCGCACCGTGCTTTGAACGCAAGGCCATCAAGCCCGGCATCTCTGCCTCCGCCAACCGGATTTCCTTTCGTCCCCACTCGGCGAGGGCAATGTCCTTTACTTTGTAGGGCAGTCTCTCTGTTGTCAAACTAGTACTCATGCTTTCTGTTTTCGAAAGTTAAATTTACAATGAAACAACCGGTCTGCAACAAGAAGGTTCAATCGTTCCAAGCCCATTCGTCGCACCCCATGCCCATTATCCATCCACTCTTCACCTCCAATGACCCATTGGCCCTCGCACTAGCCGTGCAGGCCGGATCTGTAGAACTGGACCTATGGGTAAAGAACCAAGAGCGGTTTCCGGAACGAGACATCGCTGCACTGCCTCCGCACCGGCAATTGGAGCATTTTGCCGTAGATGTTGTTTTGCAGCGTTTGGGATGGGAAGCAGCTCAACTGCGTGTTGTGCATGGAGCGAATGGCCAACCGCAGATCCAATCTGACGATTCGAGCGTCTCCAAGTGGGCCCTGAGTATTTCCCATCATTCCAAGGGAGGCCTCTGTCATGTTCTTGTAGCCATCGGTTCTAAACCGCTTGGATGTGACATTGAATGTGAGCGCAAGTCCATTCAACAAATTGCTCACCGTGTTTTTGGGCCTGACGAGGGCACGGCAGAATCCACTTTAGGCCGTCTATCCGCCTTGTGGACAGTGAAAGAATCCATGTTCAAAGCATTCGGACCGGGCCTGGATTTCCGAAAACACTTGCACGTATCGCTGCCGACTCAATGGGATTCCGAAGACCCGTCGACCTGGACGATTGAAGGCCATGTCCATGAGCGCGCTTACCACTGGCACGTTTCATCACGGAAATCACCTGTAAACAATGAGCTCTTCTGGATTTGTTTTGGTCCGCAGGAAATACAGGCCTTGTAAATTTTCGTCCTCAGCGGAAAAACGGCACAAAAAAAGAGGAATCCGCAGATTCCTCTTTTTGGTCTATACCATCCGTTCAATGCCTCGTGGAGGCCTCGATTTCTTTTTTTTTGCGAGCTTAACGCTCGATGCCTTTGTGGCGTCGCTCCGTACTTACCGACAATTTCTTGCGGCCCTTAGCGCGTCGTGCACTCAATACGTTGCGTCCATTGGCAGATGCCATGCGCTTGAGAAAGCCGTGCTTGTTGCGTCGCTTGCGTACCGAGGGTTGGAATGTCCTTTTCATAATGCGTCAGTGTTTCGGTGGATGCAACCACCCAAATTCAGGACGGCAAAGATAGTCACAGATGGCCTGCTTCCAAATAGCTTGACACAAAGATTACAATGTAAATCCCGAATCGGGTGTAATTTCGCTCCATGGCGAAAAGTGGACGGCAAGAATTACCCAAAACGGGCGCGGAGAAGGGAAACGACGAGGCGCGCAAATTCAGTTGGAAGAACTGGGGAGCACTCGGTAAGATGGGCTCTTACTTGCGTCCACACGCTTGGGGCTATGCGCTCGGTATTTTAATTATCAGCGCCAGTGGTATTCTGACGTTGCTGGTGACCCGTTTGTGGGGACAACTCGGAGGTGTTGGAACCATGGGAGACGGCCCCGCTCAGGTGGAATCGCCGATGCAAGCATTGAACATCGACATGACCAACTTGACGAGCATCGGTTGGACGATTTTGATCGTTTTATTCGTTCAAGCAACGCTGAGTTTTGCGCGCGTGGTTTTGTTTGCCCGGATGACCGAAGACATGATGCGGGATATGCGCAGTGATGCCTTTGAAGCCATTGTCCGCATGCCGATGCGATTTTTTGACACGCGCCGTGTAGGGGACTTGAACAGTCGAGTATCCGCCGACATCACGGCCATTCAAGATATTTTCACCACGACCATGGCGGAGTTGTTGAGGCAGGTCATCATCATCATTGGAGGCATTTTGGCCTTGTTGTATTTCTCGGTCACGTTGACACTTTTGATGTTGGCCACGCTCCCGGTGATGATCATCGCAGCGATTTTATTCGGTCGATTCATTCGAAAGTTGTCCAAACGTACTCAGGATCAAGTCGCAGAATCCAACACCATCGTACAAGAGACGCTTACGGGCATCATCAGCGTGAAAAGCTTTGCCAACGAAGCATTGGAATTGGTGCGGTATGGGACGAGCATTCGGGATATCCGGACCCTTGCGCTGAAAGGGGCCATCTGGCGGGGGGCGTTTGCCTCCTTTATCATCTTGTTCATCTTTGGAGCCATCACCCTGGTCATTTTCAAAGGAGCCGACCTCATGGCCAGTGGAGGCTTGGAAAGTGAACATTTCTTTACCTTTCTTTTGATGACGGGATTGGTCGCCGGATCAATCGGTGGGATTGCCGCGCAATTTTCAGCACTTCAGAAAGGGCTCGGGGCCATTGAAAGTTTAATGGAACTTATGGATGAACCGCAAGAGCCGGTCGATACGCGTTCTGAGTCGCTCACCAAACTCAAGCTTGCGGGCCGCGTTCAGTTCAAAAATGTTCATTTCCATTATCCCAACCGGGAAGACATCAATGTTTTGAAGGGCATCGACCTCGACATTGCTCCGGGTGAACGCATTGCCTTGGTGGGGCCTTCGGGAGCCGGAAAATCCACCATGGCCTCGCTCTTACTTCGATTTCACGACCCTGTCAGTGGCGACATCTTGATTGATGGCCAGTCCTTGGCTTCCTTTCCCCTGACGGCATATCGGAAACGCGTGGCGTTCGTTCCGCAAGAAGTTATTCTTTTCGGAGGGGACATTCGGAGCAACATCGCGTACGGCAAACCCGATGCGACTGAGAATGAAATCATGGACGCCGCTGAAAAAGCGAACGCCAAGGAATTCATTGACTCCTTCCCGGAAGGCTTCGATACATTGGTTGGCGAACGGGGGGTTCAACTCAGTGGAGGACAACGGCAACGCATCGCCATTGCGCGCGCTATTCTGCGCAATCCCGACATTCTCATTCTCGACGAAGCCACCAGCGCTCTCGACTCCACAAGCGAATTGGAAGTGCAAAAAGCGCTCGATGTTTTGATGCAAGGACGGAGCAGCCTGATCATTGCCCACCGGCTGAGCACCATTCGCAGCGCCGATCGGATTGCCGTGATCGCCGATGGAACCATTCAAGAGTGGGGGAACCACGAAGATTTGATGGCCGCCCAAGGCCCCTATTTCAGGTTGGTCGAAAATCAAGAAATTGGTCTAGCTTGATTTCGTCCGTGTTCAATCGTATTTTTCGGCTTCAGAGAACGCATCATGAAAAAGGCATTGATTACGGGGATTACAGGACAAGACGGTGCCTATTTGACTGAATTGCTGCTAGAAAAGGGTTACGAGGTCCACGGTGTCAAGCGCCGAGCCTCGCTGCTCAATACGGACCGCATCGACCACCTCTACCAGGATCCACATGATACCAGCATTCGTCTGAAGCTGCATTATGGCGATTTGACGGACTCAACCAATTTGATCCGAATCATCCAAGAAGTGAAGCCCGACGAGATCTACAACCTCGCGGCGATGAGTCACGTAGCCGTGAGCTTTGACACACCGGAATACACGGCCAACGCGGACGGCATTGGCACGCTCCGTATCTTGGAAGCACTGCGCATCCTAGGAATGGAAAAAACGTGTCGATTCTACCAGGCTTCGACCTCTGAACTCTACGGGTTGGTGCAGGAAACTCCTCAAAGCGAAACCACTCCATTCTATCCGAGAAGCCCCTATGGCGTTGCCAAATTGTACGGGTTCTGGATCGTCAAGAACTACCGAGAATCTTATGGAATGCATGCCTCCAACGGCATCTTGTTCAACCATGAAAGTCCGTTGCGCGGTGAAACGTTTGTGACCCGAAAAATCACGCGTGCGGTAGCACAAATCCATTTGGGCCTATTGGATCGGTTGTATTTAGGCAACTTAGACGCAAAGCGAGATTGGGGCCACGCCAAAGATTATGTGGAGGGCATGTGGCGGATGCTACAGCAGGACACGCCCGATGATTATGTATTGGCCACAGGCCGAACGGTACCGATCCGCGACTTTGTCAACATGGCATTTGCTCATGTTGGGAAGACGTTGGAATGGAAAGGCGAAGGCGTCGACGAACAAGGCATTTGCCAAGAAACGGGCGATGTACTCGTTCAAGTGGACCCGCGCTATTTCCGCCCGGCCGAAGTGGATTTACTCGTCGGAGATGCCTCGAAGGCCAAAAGAGTCTTGGGCTGGGAAGCCACCTGCACGCTTGAAGAGCTCTGCAGTGAAATGATGGAGTCCGACATCGCACTGTTTGAACGCAACAAGTACTTGCGGGATGGAGGGCACGATGTTCTCACGCAATACGAGTAAACCGGAGCCCCTTGGGAGGCCTTAAGACTCCGTCATCTTACGCATCAGCTGGAGAAACTCTGAGCTGATGTGGCTTCTATGGAATTTTCGAATCTCCCCCCAATTCGGTTCATGCCGATAAGAGTGCTCGTCCTGATCAACCAGTGACCGGATAAAAGCGTCCATCTGCGTTTCATGACCGCGACGATTAAAAGTACGCCCTGCACTGCAAGACCTTAGAATCTTCGCCACATCTGAACCTTCACGACCCAAATGCAGGATCGGAATACCCGTCCGCAGATATTCAAATGTCTTTCCCGGGATGTGACCGTCAAACGCTTCTCCTTCTGGTCCAACCAAAATCAACGCTCCAGCTGATTTTTGTTTTTCAGTCACCGCTTCATGGGGCAAGACCCCTTTAAATTCTATAAAAGAGAACCGCTCCGACAATGCGCGCTCATAGGAAACTGAAATTCCTCCCACTATCTCAATTTTCATTTCCGGAAAATCTGGAATCACCCTCGCTAACGATTCAAAAAGTACCTCCACCTGGTATGACTCAATCAAAGTCCCCGTGTACAAAAAGTGAAATGCACCCACTTCTTCCGGTTTCGTTTGCTCCAAATCTTCTCCGTCGTATCCATTTGTAATCACCGAGAACTTGCCCCGTTGAGACAGGGGGATCTTCTGCGCGAGCAAAGCCTTCAAACTTGGGGTGACCGCCACCACCGCATCAGCACTGTCCAAAACAGACCGTTCCAACCGTCGATCTAAGAATTCACTTACAGGACTGTGCAAAAGATCTTTGTAGTAAAAAATGTCGGTCCATGGATCGCGAAAGTCAGCAATCCATTGAATCGATCGGGATTTCTTTAACGCCTGACCAATCAGGTGGACGCTTTGAGGTGGACTTGATGTGACAACGAATTGAATGCCCTGCTCGTCGATGATCGCCTTGGCAGCCAATAACGCCCTCCGATTCCAAGTTTTTCTTGGATCCGGTATGAAAAGATGGCTACGCAAGGAGATCATCACTTGTAGCCAAAAATTCGACTTCCCTTCGGAGGAAAACCCTGTTTGAGGAACCCCATTACCAAGCAGTTTCTTGGCAATTACGAACGGGTTGAATGCTTTCACATGGGTAACATGCACACGGGGGTCAACTTCCTTTAGCAATGCAGAATCGCCGGTCGGATAATGTGCCGATTCCGGATCCAAGGTTAGCACATGAACATCCACTCCTAAACGGACCAACTGACTGGACATTCTCAACCAACGTTGCACCCCCATTCCTCCCGATGGGGGCCAGTAATAGGCAATCAGCAACAATTTTATCGAAGATGTTGGAGGAACTTGACTCATCGGCTATTCACTTTCATTCAATTTCATTCCAATTCAATGGCACCGTTCCAAAATCCCTGCAATCGTTTCAAGTCCAATTGAGCCACACTCCACGCTTGCTGTGTTCGGAGCACCTCCATCTCGGCCCGCTGCAATCCGACTTGCAATTCACGGAAATCCAAGGAATTGATCGCTCCAAATTCCAACCGGTCCCGCCCCATTTCAAGCAGTTCAGCAGCATTCTGTGCCATTCGGAGGGCCAACTGATGAACGGACGCTTGCGCGGCCATCCGATCTGTTGCCGTGCGCGCCAAAAGCAACACCTCACGTTGTTGGTCCGCAAAGTCCAAATCTGCAACTTCCATTTGAATTTTGGCCTGTTGAATCGCTCGACGCGTGGCTCCGCCATTGAAAACATTGAAATTCAACGACAGATTAGCGGCCAGGTTTTGAGTCCGCCCCTCACCCGATAAATCGCCCGCCGCAAATGTGCTTCGCTGGTCGCCAAAGCTCGAAGACAACTGCACCATGGGAAACAAGCCGGACTCCGCTTGAGCAATTCCGACATCGGCCAATTCACGCGATAGCATGGCATTCCGAATGGCCGTCGCATCGCTCAAAACGGCCGACTTGACTGCATCCCAACCGCCATTTTCAACGGGCGAATCCAAGGGCGATGTGAGTTTCCAATCGGACCATTCTGAACCTCCTAAAAGACGACTGAAGTTGTGCATGGCCACTTCACGCGACAGGCCCTGCTGTATCAAAGCCAAGCTATCGGTAAACAAAGCATTCTGAATTTGAAGCCGGTCAAACGCCCTTGCCCCCCCCCATTCCTGAGCGGTCTCCAGGCGACTGAGGCGATCCGCCGATACGGCTAGCGAGTTCCGCAACACCTCCTCTACAGCCAGTTGAATCAAAACGTCATCGTAAGCCATCAGCACCGCAACCACCGTTTGTTCCACCACGAGGTTGACTTGACCTTCAGCTTGTTCCGCCAGGACATCCAATGCCTGCTTGTTCGCAAACATGCGCATCCCATCAAACAGGGTCCAATTGAGCTGAGCGCTTGCATTCAATGCATCCGACTCCAGACGTTCTTGAATGAAGGATGTGGGGTTTTCACGTTGATCGCTTACCGTACTTGAGGCCGTCGTGGAAACACCTATCTGCGGCAAAGCACCTGCGGCACCCCAACCGGTATTGACCGATGCCAGTTCTGCCCTTTTCTGAGCCAATTGAATGCCAAAATTCTGATTCAACGCCAGGGCAACCGCCTCTTGCTTGTTCAAGGGACGGACTCCCGTTTGCGCCATGGATTCTAACGAAGAGCCCTGGATCAAAACCAAGCCAATGCCCATCAATTGAAAAATCTTAGAATTCATGACTTCTCGATTTCTGTGTCCATGGCAATTTCCTCTCGAATGGCAGGTTCCGCGGCTTCAACTCCGGGCCAATCGCCTTTCTTCACCCACACCCAAGTGCGGTGGAACGGGTTGATCCACTGCAAATAAATGGGCAAGAGCACCAAAATGATGACCGTAATAAAGAGCAATCCAAAGGCCACAGAAATGGCCATGGGGATTAAGAATTGCGCTTGAAAACTCTTGTTCAGCATCAGTGGCGCCAAACCAGCCACCGTCGTCACAGACGTCAGAATGATGGGACGGAATCGACTCATCCCTGCCTCCCAAATGGCTTCTTTGACCAACAATCCCTTTTTGAGATTTACATTGTAAGAAGCCACGAAGACCAAGGCGTCGTTTACGAGAATTCCAATGAGCGCAATCATGCCCAAGATGGAAAACAAGCTGATTTGAGCGCCCAAAATCCAGTGCCCCAAACTGACTCCAACGAAGCCAAAGGGAATCAAACCAAACACCGCCAAACCTTGCAAAGGTGAGCGAAACGCCAAAATGATGATGAACAACATCAGGGCGAAGATCAACGGCATCACAGCGCCTATGCTCGACTGCGATTTGGCCACTTCCCGATTTTGTCCTTCATAACTCGGCGTCACCGAAGGATAACGCGCCAAGATCGGTGGAAGCACATCTTCTTTGATGGCGGTATTGGCATCCGTCGCGCTCACCCAGGGTCCTGCCAAATCAGCAGAGACTTGGACTTCCCGTTGACCGTAGAGGCGATTGATGGCGGTGATGCCCCGACCGACGACCACGTCTGCCAATTCATTCAAGGGAATCCTTGAACCATCGATTGCTCGAATGCGAAAATTCTGCAGATCGTCCAACGACGCCCGATCTGCTTCATCCAATCGGACCCACACCCGCACCTCATCCCGTCCGCGCTGCAAACGCTGTACCTCCGAACCATAAAACCCTTGTCGCACTTGGGACATGATTTCTTGACGGGTAAAACCGAGCTGATACGCCATGGGCTTGAGCAAGACTTCTACCTCTTGCATGCCTTTTTGGTTGTTGTCGATGACATCTTTGAGGTCTTCGCGTTGTAGCATCGCCGCTTTGAGTTCGACCGTGGCTGCGATCAATTCGTCAATGTTGTTGCCCAACAAAGAAACCGACACAGGCCGACCGAAAGGCGAAAAGGCCGCAAAACTGAGGTTCTCCGCCCCGACAATGGGCCCGACACGCTCTCGAATCATCGATGACACATCGGTGCTCTTCATGTTGCGACGTTCTCCGTCCAACAACTGCACATTGATCAATCCATTGTGCATGGATGGTCCGATTCGTTTGTCTACAGCCACCACCATTTGCAACGAGTCATCCCGCTGTTCAGAAAGCTCCTCGTTGACATCCCAAATCACCGTCTCAATGTGATCCAATTGCGCTTTTGTCAGATGGTCTCGCGTGCCCGACTGCATGGTCAGATTGATGGTCAAGTTGTCGCCTTCAATGAAGGGGAAGAACGTGGTCTTCACCAGACCGGAACCGATCAAGCCTGGAACGGATATCAAAAACACAGCAAAAATGATGCAGAACATGACCCACGGTTGGCGCAAGGCAAATCGAAGGATTGGCGCATAAAACCGATCGCGCAATCCATTCATCAAATTCCGCATGAAGCGCTCCAATCGATTGGGCTTAAAGTCCCGTCGCAACGCTTTGGAGTGGCCAATGTGTGCCGGTAAAATCAAGGCGCCTTCGACCAATGAAAACACCAAAGTCAGGATAATGACCTTCGCCATATCCCGAAAGAAATCACCCAGTTGACCCTCGATGAAAAAGAAGGATGAAAAGGCGACAATCGTTGTAATGATCGCAGCGAAGACAGCGGGCAATACTTCCAACGTGCCGTTGATGGTCGCGTCCAATCGGCTCGCGCCACGTTCATAATGCTGGTAGATATTTTCGGCAATGACGATGCCATCATCCACAAGGATTCCAATGACCAAGATCATTCCAAACAAGGAAATCACATTGATGGTCACCCCCAAATGAGCAGCGACCAAGAACATGCCCATGAAGGAAACTGGAATGGCCAAAGCCACCCAAAAGGCGACCCGGACATTGAGGAACAACGCCAAGAACAAGAGGACTAAAAAGAAGCCAATGACGCCGTTGTTGACCAACAGATCAATCCGTTGATTCAATACCGTGCTCGAATCCCGGATGACCTCCAAACGGGTTGCATCGCCTCGGCGATTGTATGCCGTGATGTACGTTCGCACATCTTCAGCGATGTCCAAAATGGATTCCGAATTGAGGTTATTGACGGTGATCACAGCCGCGGGTTCCCCATTGAACCAGTTACGAGACGGATCGTTTTCCGCCCAGCGGTCTTCGATGACCGCCACATCACTGAGCCTCACCACACGACCATCCCGGTCCGCCCGAATCACAATGTCCTCGAGACCTTGAGCCTCGTACGTCCGGTATCGACCCCGAATGATCATCTCCTCGTCACTGAGTTTGAGGCGACCTCCTGTGGTTTCCAAATTGGAATTTCGGACAGCAGCAGCTACTTCCTGAATGGAAAGGTTCATCTCGCTCAGGCGATCCTGCCGCAAGCGAATCTCAATTTCTTCGTTCGGAAAGCCACTCAACTGAACTCGGGAAATGCCCTCCACATTGCGCAACTCACGTTCAATTCTCCGCGCCTCTTCCTTCAATACCTTCAAGTCATCGACACCGACCACTGCGAAAGAAATCGCAACGCCCACAGCGTCCTGTTTGAACACAATCGGCGGTTCCATGCCCACAGGAAAGCTCGGAATGCGGTCTACAGCATTCTTGACATTCTGGAGCACTTCATCTGTTCGGTCTTCTGAAATGACGGCGATGGTGATGTTACCAGCATTCTCATTGCAGACCGATTTGACTTGGTCAATGCCGGCAATGCCCTTCAAATTCTCCTCAATTTTGGCAATGATGCCTTCTTCAACCTCCTCAGGTGATGCGCCCGGATAGACCACTTGAACCTGAATGGTTTTTGAATCGGTTTCCGGAAAGAAGTTGGAACGCGTATTGGTCAGACCGATGAATCCTCCGGCCAAAATGGCAATCATGAGGAGATCGCCGGTCAAGTTGTATCGGACGAAGTATTGGATCAATCCGCGCATCATTCGCCGGTTTGTGGTGCAACAGGCATCCCCTCAAAAGCAGTCGTCAAAACCTCACCTAAAAGCCAATCTGTCGAATCCAACCCCTGAATCATGGACTCGCTGCGCGAACTGAATACAACATCAACGGACTGGGCTACAAGCCGTTCGTCTTGAACAACAAAGAGGCTTTGTCCTGTTTGGATCCAAGCGTTGGGAACGACCACAACATCCTCGATCGCTTCGCCTTGAATGACCCCTGATACAAATTGGCCGTCGCGCAGTTGGGAACGGGTCGCCTTGCTTGCAAACGAGCGGCAATAAACCGTCGCTGTTTGAGTCGATGGATCCACCATGCCTGAAATCCGATGAACTTTCGCTGCCCCGATGGTTTGACCATTTTCATCCTGAAACAAGACCGTATCTCCACGTTGCACCGTCGCCAGGTAACGCGCATGCAGGGCCGTTTTGACTTCGAAATCATTTTGTCCAATCAGAGAACCGGCCAACTGTCCGGCACGAACGAGCCCTCCCGGTTGTACCGTCGTAGCCGCAACAATCCCGTCAAAAGGAGCCAAAACGGTATACTTGGACAGACGTTCTTCTGCAGACCGAATGGCATGATAACTGCTCAACAATCCTCGATTCGCAACAAACAAGCGCTCACGATCTGACTGGGCCGGAGGCAAGATTGGCAGCGTGTTTTCCACATCCATTGCGTCGGAAAAGGCAGACCATGCTTCACCATTCTCGGGGAAATCGGCATGCAAGTCAGCCAATTGATTGGACAGTAGCTGCAAAAACTGACTGCGCTGTGAAATCAAACTCAACCGAGCCTCACGATCATCCAACTGCATCAGCGTTTCTCCTTGTTCAAACGCGGTCCCCTCGCGGAATTCCTTCCCTCCCAATTGCAATGTTCCGGTCACTTCCGCCAAAATCTCTGCGCGATAGCGTGCTTCGACACGGCCCTCTATTGGGATAAGCGGCACACGGGAGGCAATTGCGACAGGCACAACACGCACAGCTCGAGCCGGAGTAGGACGGTCGGATACAGGCAATTCCTCCTTGAGAGAAATGAGCCCTTTCATGATGACGACGCCCACAACGAGTATGGCGGCGCCTAACGCAAAGCGCAAAGCGCTCTTCAAAAATGGATGCATAGGATGCTGAGAATTTATGGAACCAAATCTCGCTCAAGAACTCCCAGAACGAGCTCCTCTCCCGCCAAAAGATTCAAACGTCCTTTGGCAGATAAGTCAAGAGTACCTCCATCACTCCGTCCGGTTCCATCCAATGTTCCGTGTTGGGAGGAATGCTACAGACACTGTCCTTTTCAACCTCAATTCGATGCAGTCCTACCTGGATAATACCGCCACCCTTGACCACACGACAATGCTCCCACTCATCATGAAGGTGCGTCCGTCCATTCCCGTCAAAATGCAAAAACTCAACAAGCGGTTTACCGTCTTGTTCAGCCAACAACTCCATGAAACCAAACGAGGTAATGCGATGAGATAACGGGTTCCGAATCATGGCGTTTTCAAGGTCAAATCAGAAATTATCCAAGTCAGTGGGTCTCATGAT
>CALGEI010000013.1 GCA_937881575.1 uncultured Flavobacteriales bacterium
TATTGCTGTCAGGGTTCCACGGATATTCGTGAATGGTCGTTCCCTGCGCTCCAGCAGTCACTGCGACCACGAGCGCCATCAGCGTCATTAAGTGCTTCATTTCAGTCAATTTGGTCTTACCAATATACGCCTTCGACCGTAAACAAGACGCAAACCAAGCGCCCCCACTTTTGGGGAATGGATTCATACACCCTCTTTGGACACATCGTTGGCATCGTCGGAGTCAACCAATGCATGCAGGCGCACATCGAGCTTTCAGGGCTTGGCGTACTGCCGGAAATGACTTTGGAAAAGACAAACGCGTTGAACCAAAACGACGCCGACATGCGCGCCGCGTTCGCACTCTATTGCGGGCTTTCGAACAACCCACACAAACGCTGGAATTCAAAGCAATTCTTCGCGGTCATCCAAGACGGTAAAGGTTCCGTTCCTCTGAACATAGAGGGCCGGAATTTCATTGAATCGCTTGCCGATATTCTGCGCAATGGCCCCGAAGCCATGGGCGTGGAATCCGTGTTCATCAGCTACGTCATCAGCGCATCAGATTCACACAGCGGCAAAGCACACATCCATTTCGAAAACGGAAAAACAGAATCGTTCGCCACCGGGCAGGTCTTCCCCATGACCCATACCGAAGGCGTCCTGCTCTCATACTCACAACTCCGGGCATTGCATGAGGACCTAATCGCAACGAAGCGAACATGGCCTCAAGACGAGCAACTGCCCCTTACCCACCTGCAATTTGATGCGGGTAAAATCCACATAATTTGAAAGAAGAATCTCAATTTGTCGCCGGCCAACGCGTCCGGCGCTCTAACAACTCGGCGCCCAATTATTCGACGCCAGCAAATTTTCCGAAGACGGATACAAAACTCGACGGCATGAACGTCAACGACTTGAAAGGCTTGCGCCATCAGGTTCAAGAGGGCATTGGAAAAGGCATTGTTGCCGACAGCGAAGTGCGCACGTACCTGCGTTTTTTGGACTCCATTGAATCAACCTTGGAGAATAAGAACATAGCCATTGCAGCACGAGCGAGGCAAGCAGCGGCCTCCCCTTCTGTAATCAGCCATCGAACAGCCGATAACCACGAAGGACTTTCTCAGCGCTTTTCAATTACAAAAGCCATTGCCAATGCATC
>CALGEI010000014.1 GCA_937881575.1 uncultured Flavobacteriales bacterium
AAAGCATTTACGTCCCAAATTGAATCCATGAAGCACTTGCACCTTTTTCCTATCTGCTTTCTCGCTGCCCTCAGCCTTGTCGGCTGCTCGTCCGCGCAAGATGACCGCACTGAAGACATCTTGCCGTCCAACGGCATCGATTGGAGTGCCCAACTCACGCCGGAGCAATACCGTGTGTTGCGGCAATGCGGCACCGAGCCACCCTTCACGGGGGCGTTTTGGAACCACCATGAGGCGGGAGTGTATCAATGTGCCGGATGTGGCGCAGCGTTGTTTAGCAGCGAAACGAAATACGATAGCGGAAGCGGTTGGCCGAGCTTTTTTGACGCCTTGGACTCCTCCAACATCAAAACGCGCGTCGATCGCGAACATGGCATGACCCGGACGGAGTTGTTGTGCCAATCCTGTGGGGGGCATTTAGGGCACCTCTTCGATGATGGCCCTGCACCGCACGGACTGCGCTACTGCATCAACAGCGTCTCGCTCCAATTTGAGCAAGACTCCCTTTCCTCCAAAAAGGTCCAATACTAGTTCCTGAAGAATTATTGGCCGCAGCTAAACGTGAGTCCTTCGGCCTGAATCATTTCTCCTCCATCGATGGTGCCATCGATGTTTTCGGTCGCCTTCGTGCGGCCGTGGATGTTGATCATTCCGGTAATTTGACCGTTAGAAGTCAGTTGAGCAACGAGGATGCGCTTGTCCGCTGGCGCGAGAGCCTGGCGCTTATCCGGTGTCACAAACCAGGCACCGTTGTCCGTTTCCAAAGCATTGCCCTTTTCAAACTCCGTGAAATCCATAAGGAAACCCGTCAATGAGTTCATGTAGTTGTCTTCCAAACCAATCGTCACCCAGGAATCAAATGCCAGCGTGGCATCATTCTCCACATCGAAACGTTGCACCTGAGAAGCCATTTCGCCTCCCTTAGGATGCTGATAAAAAGGCTTGGTAGAACGGATGTACAGGGACTTGCCCGCCTCACCGAAAATGGCATCGATGACGTCGCCT
>CALGEI010000015.1 GCA_937881575.1 uncultured Flavobacteriales bacterium
ATGTCCACATGAAACCCATGGAAATGGAGCACGTGATTCATGTGGCCCAGGTTGGAAATGGAAATGAAGCACGTGTCATTTAAATTGACAGCAACCAGTGCATTGGGGTCATCTGCCGTGGAAGGATATGCCCGTTCGTTGATCGTAAAATGCCGCGGAACATATGGCAGCGTCCAATCGATGGATTCGCCAGCTGCGGCCAATTCCATCATCGATGGTTGCCATTCAGAGAGGTTCCAATAGAACATCGTTTCATCGGTCCAGCCAATGCGAAGCAAACCGCCCGCTCCAAGCACCTTTCCCGGTTCATCAATGAGCGAATAGTGGTAACTGCCTTGAGGTAGGCTGGGAAGACTGACCTCCGTTGCCATTTCCGGCGGCAAGCTCGTGATTGCAGCGTCAGGAGCATTCGTTGACCACGTATGTTCAATGGTGTCCGTATTGACAATAACAATTGAATTCGAGGTGTTTGCTGACCGTTCAATGACGGCATTGAACCCAGTCCAAGCAGGCTGCGCTTCTGATCGCAGCGCAGGCATGGTGTCGAGCCCCTGAATCCAAGTACCCGGCAGAATCCAAAGGGTATCTTGACCGTTCATCGCCAAGGTTGAACAGACTCCGATGAAGATTAGAATCCTTTTCATTGCTGGAAATTACAACGGAAAGACACAAAAAGATACGAGGGTGGGGCCTTCGAAGCGCAGTGTAAACGGGAGGGGGTACAGAACGTCTTGGAAGGTTTGAATTACAAGCTAATTTGACTCCGGAACCCCGCAGACCAACCGGTAGAGATTCCAGCAGAACCGACCCGCCAATCGGGGGCCAACCAACAGGTCCAACGGCGCTGGAAGCGTACACTTACGATGGGAGCCAACTGCCCAGTATGCCGATAGACCAAGCCGAGGGCAACAGCCGTCGCTGACTTTAAATCGGTGAGTCTGGAATCTTGGCCAAAGGTCTGCTCGACCATGGCGCCTGTGGAGAGGGCCATAGCGCCTCCATGGCGTTCGATCTCGGACCAAACCAATCCTTGCATGACGGTATTTCGCAATGCTATGGC
>CALGEI010000016.1 GCA_937881575.1 uncultured Flavobacteriales bacterium
GGATGGCAAAGCGCGAGGCATTATTGCGCGAAATTTGGTCAGCGGGAAATTGGAACGTCACAGTGCACATGCCGTGGTGATTGCTTCTGGGGGCTATGGCAATGTTTTCTTTTTGTCCACCAATGCTATGGGAAGTAATGTTTCTGCAGCTTGGAAAATTCACAAAAAGGGAGCCTTTTTTGCCAATCCTTGTTTTACGCAAATTCACCCTACCTGTATTCCCGTTTCGGGAGATCATCAATCCAAATTGACCTTGATGTCAGAGTCATTGCGAAATGATGGAAGAATTTGGGTGCCCAAAAATTTAGAGGACGTACAAGCCATTCGAGAAGGAAAATTAAAACCCACCGAAATCGCAGAGGAAAACCGTGATTATTATTTAGAAAGACGCTATCCTGCATTTGGAAACTTGGTGCCCCGCGATGTGGCTTCTCGTGCTGCCAAAGAGCGTTGTGATGCCGGTTATGGAGTCAATAAAACCGAAGAAGCGGTTTATCTCGATTTTGCCGATGCTATTGTGCGTTACGGAAAAGAACAAGCCCATGTCAAAGGTTTGGACGAGAATGATAAGGCTTTAGTCAAAAAATTAGGACAAGAGATTGTTCGTGCCAAATACGGCAACTTGTTCCAGATGTACGACAAAATTGTAGATCAAAATCCGTATGAAACCCCCATGATGATTTATCCTGCGGTGCATTATACCATGGGTGGGGTTTGGGTGGATTACAATTTAATGACAACCATCCCGGGATGTTATGCCATTGGTGAAGCCAACTTCTCTGATCACGGTGCCAACCGTTTGGGAGCCTCGGCGCTGATGCAAGGGTTGGCGGATGGCTATTTTGTTTTGCCTTATACCATTGGAGATTATTTGGCGGATGACATCAGAACCGGAAAAATTGATACCCAACTCCCCGAATTTGAACGTGCCGAAGCAGGAGTTCGCGCTCAGCTGGAAGCACTCATTACCAACAAGGGAAAAAATTCTGTGGACTTCTATCACAAAAAATTGGGAAAAATCATGTGGGACAAATGTGGTATGTCTCGTAATACAACAGGACTGAACGAAGCCATTGCGGAAATCAGTGCGTTGCGTGAAGATTTTTATAAAAACGTCAATGTTCCCGGAACACTCAACGAGTTTAACGAACAACTTGCCAAAGCCGGTCGGGTGGCCGACTTTTTGGAATTGGGAGAATTGTTTGCCAAAGATGCTTTGGAGCGAAATGAATCTTGCGGAGGACATTTTAGAGAAGAATCGCAAACTCCAGAAGGAGAGGCAAAACGAGACGATGAAAATTTCACTTTTGTATCGGCCTGGGAATATAAAGGAGAACCTGCCAAAGCTAAATTGCATAAGGAGGTTCTGAAATATGAAGCCATCGAAGTGAAAACAAGATCTTATAAGTAATTGAAAAAAAAGTGAAACGCCACTAGTCCATAGGCAGCAAAT
>CALGEI010000017.1 GCA_937881575.1 uncultured Flavobacteriales bacterium
ACTTGTTCAAATTCATTTTTGCGAAGCAGGCCGTTGTCGACGAAAATGCAATGCAGCTGATCACCGATGGCCCGATGAAGCAATTCAGCAGCAACGGTGGAATCCACGCCACCGCTCAGTCCTAAAATCACCTTATCTGATCCTATTTTCTCGCGCAATTCCTGAATGGTCTCATCGGCGAAACTCGCCGGGGACCAATCCCCTGTGCACCCACAAATGCCTTGAATGAAATTGCCCAGAAGAATGGGGCCTTCTTGACTATGCCAAACCTCTGGATGAAACTGGATGCCCCAAACGGAGCGCTGGGAGTCCCAGAACCCGGCATATTCAACATCATGGGTGCTGCAAATGGTTTCGAACTGATCGCCTGTGGACAGAATGGTGTCGCCATGACTCATCCAAACCTGCGATTCCGGGTTCATCCCCGTCAACAAGGGATTCTCAGCATTGAGCGACTTCAAGTTGGCCCGGCCATATTCGCGTGAATCAGACGCTTCGACCACCCCTCCATGGGTCTGCGCCAAGTATTGTGCGCCATAACAGACTCCGAGAACTGGAACTTTTCCCAACATACTGGACAAATCCGGTCTGGGCGCTTTTTCGTCCCTCACGCTGAAAGGCGAACCACTGAGGATCACGCCACTGATGTCAGGAGCTAACCCGTCATAAGCATGCCATGGGATGATCTCCGAATAAACATTGAGCTCCCGCACACGTCGTGCGATGAGCTGGGTATATTGAGAACCAAAGTCGAGAATCAGAATGCGCTGGTGCTGCATGGAAAATCTATTGAAGATGCGAAGTTAGCATGGCTCAACCGGGAAGTCTTGGCTTGCTAGCCGGTATTTTTGCACCATGCTACTAAAGAATCTCCACGGCAAACGCATCATTCTTGCCAGTCAATCCCCTCGCCGTCAAGAATTGGTCAAAGGCCTTGAGTTGGAACCTGTGATTGTCATTCGAGAAGTGGACGAATCGTATCCTGAGCACATTCAAGGTCCCGATGTGGCTGCATACGTCACGCGAAAAAAAGCAGAAGCCTATCTGCCTGAATTGAAAGAAAACGATGTCCTCATCACCGGAGATACCGTGGTGCTTTTGGGGAATCGTATTTTCGAAAAACCCCAAAACGTCGCAGAAGCGAAAGAGATGCTTCGGGCACTCAGTGGCAACACACATACCGTTGCTTCCGGCATTGCCGTGACGACATTGGCCCAAGGCATTCGTGTGGAGGTGGACACCTGTGAAGTTACGTTTGTCGACTTATCCGATGCGCTCATTGACCACTACATCACAGCCTATAAGCCTTTTGACAAAGCAGGCAGTTATGGTGTACAGGACCTCATGGGGTTTGCCGGTGTCGAACGAATCCATGGATCGTATTACACCGTAATGGGTTTGCCTACGCTTCCGCTCTTTCGACTGTTGGAATCTGTCACGGCCGATTTCATTGAATAAGCGGGTCTTCGAAACGAAGGAACCACTGGTTTTTCACAATCGCTTGAACTCATCACATCTTCGTGAAAAAAAATCACCAACATCTAGAACAATTCTAAAGTGGTATTGTATTATTGCCGTGTTCTTTTGACACTTTAACAAAAATTTTTAATCAGATGTTGAACTACTTACTCGCCACGATCAAAGCAATGCCCGTCGACGACTACGTCGGATTTACCTTTTTCGTAGGCACTATGGCCATGATGGCCGCCTCTGTGTTTTTCTTCTTCTCTATGAGTCTCGTAGAAGGCAAGTGGAAGACCTCGTTGTTGATCAGTGGTTTGATCACATTCATCGCTGCAATACACTACTACTACATGCGC
>CALGEI010000018.1 GCA_937881575.1 uncultured Flavobacteriales bacterium
ACATCGGTCTATTTGTGACGGGTCGCAGGAACGACGGCTTTCATGACTTGGAAAGCATTTTCATTCCCATCCCTTGGAAGGACGCGTTAGAAATTGAATTGAACGAAGAACCGGGCATCCATCTCACGAGCCATGGATTGCCGATTCCTGGGGCGCTCGAAGACAATCTCATTGTGAAGGCATACCACCTCGTGGCCAGCGTCTGCGACATCCCGGGAGTGCATGCCTCCGTCGTCAAAAACATTCCGCTCGGCGCGGGACTCGGAGGTGGAAGCTCCAACGGAGCGCACATGTTGCGCCTTTTGAAGGACGTTTGCTCGGTGGAAGCAGAACCGGAACAATGGAACCAATGGGCGGCCGCTTTGGGATCTGACTGTCCTTTCTTCATGCAAGACGAAGCCGCGATGACTTACGGTAGGGGCGAACGCATCGAACCCAACCCTTCCATTCTGACCTACCTCAAGGGCTGGCACATCGCCATTCTTCATCCGGGAGTGCACGTATCCACACGCGAAGCATTTGCCGCAATCAAACCTTCACCTGCTCCGTTCGACTTGAGGGAATTGACCCATCATCACGTGGAAGACTGGGGTGATCTCATTCGCAACGACTTCGAAGGGATCATTCGGAAAAAACATACTGTTGTGGATCAAGCCATCATTCAACTTCAGCAATCCGGTGCATCTTACGTGCAAATGACCGGGACAGGATCCGCTGTTTTTGGGCTGTTTAGCAACGAACGGGATGCCACCGAAACCTCCCGATGGGGAGCTAAAAAAGGTTGGCGAACGCATTGCTGCGCCTTTTAAGGACAACCCTATTTAGGCGCCTTCCAAACAATCAATCCTCCCAAAATCGCGAAGAGCGTATTGGGCAACCAAGCAGCTATCAACAGCCATTGATCCGTTGACACCAAAGCATCAGCAGGCAGGATCATAGAAGCCGCGTAAACAGTGATGATTTTGGACGTGAACACAAAGAAGAAGCCAATCACGACTGCGAGAAACAAGTGGTATCCCATGCCCCCTCGCAACTTTCGAGACGCAATCCCCACCCCAATCAAGGTCAACACATAGATGGAGAAAGGACTCGATGTTCTCGCGTGCTTTTCCAATTTCAGCAAGTTAACGGGCGCTCCCCGTTGCGCTTCTCTTTCAATGTGTTCGCTCAATTCCGGTGTGGACATCGTCGACACCAAGGCCGACCGCTGGCCAAAGTCACTGATGCGCATGCTCAGTGCCGTATCCAGTCGCGTCAGGTAGTTCAATCGCTCCTTCCCATCCGGTTCAATGTCGCGGACTCGCGCATTGATTAGTCGCCATGTGCTATCCTGAGGATTCCACGTGGCTTTGGCCGCAAGAATGCGTTGTTCCAACCGGCCATGCTCCGACCAACGTTCCAATTGAAAGCGATAACCCGTATTCCGATCGACCGTAATGCTCCTGAAGTAAACCACCGTACCCGGCGCAATTTCCCGGTACATGTGCTGATCGGAAATGTGGAAATTGACATGGACATACTGCACCTCAAAATCCACCTTGCGTTCATTGGCCCGAGGCAATACGATGTGGGAGATGACCAGCGATATCACCACCAGCACCGAAGCCGCCATGAAATAGGGCCGCATGAGGCGTCCAAAGCTCATCCCAGAACTGAGCATGGCCACGATCTCCGTTTGCTGAGCCAGTCGACTGGTAAACCAAATGATGGTCAAGAAGACAATGAAGCCGCTGAGCAAGTTGCCAAAATGAAAGCAGAAGCTGAGGTAATAGAGCACCGTACCTCCCAATGGCGCTTCATTGGCCAGCAACCTCCCCACATTTTCCATCAAATCAAAAACCACGGCAATCACGCAAAAAATACCCACCATGAAAAAAAACGTGGTGAGGAACTTTTGGATGATGTAACGATCCAAGCGCGGCAATCGGAATGGTTTCATGCAGCGCAGATCAAAGTCTTCGATTCAATTGAGGGATGACTCGGTCTTTCCATGTTGAGAAATCTCCGGCGACAATGTGCTCTCTAGCCTGGCGAGCCAACTCCAAATAAAAGGCCAAATTGTGAATGCTGCAGATTGTCAATCCAAGGTATTCACTCGACTTGAGCAAATGCCGCACATACGCCTTGGAATAATACGAGTCCACATCCGCCGTGCCATTTGGATCCAACGGCGTGTGGTCATTGGACCATTGCTCGTTCTTCATGTTCATGGTCCCTTCCCAAGTGAACAGCAAACCATGGCGGGCATTCCGCGTGGGCATGACGCAATCAAACATGTCCACTCCAAGCGCCATGCTCTCCAATAAATTGGCCGGTGTCCCGACGCCCATGAGATAACGCGGCTTGTCTTTGGGGAGGATGCCACAGACCAATTCGGTCATGGCATACAAATCCTCATGGGGCTCCCCCACGCTCAGTCCTCCGATGGCATTGCCTTCGGCCTGGCGGTTTGCCACCTCATGGGCGGCCTGAGTCCGCAAATCCTTGAAGGTGGAACCCTGTACAATGGGGAATAGCGCTTGGTGGTAGCCGTACAATGGCTCGGTTGTACGCAAGCGTTCGATGCAACGATCCAACCAGCGGTGCGTGAGCTCCATGGATTCGCGGGCATACTTGTATTCACTGGGATATGGAGGACATTCATCGAAAGCCATGATGATATCGGCGCCAATGCTCCGCTGAATGTTCATGGAGTTTTCCGGACTGAACAAGTGCTTGCTGCCATCAATGTGGCTTTGAAAAGTCGCCCCCTCCTCTGTAATCTTTCTGCGGTCGGCCAAGCTGAACACCTGGTAGCCTCCGCTGTCGGTTAATATGGGACCATCCCAATGCATGAAGCGATGCAATCCGCCGGCTGCCTCCAGAATCGGTGTCCCTGGACGGAGATACAAATGGTACGTATTGCCCAAGATGATCTGGGCCTTGATCTGTTCGGTCAGGTCGCGTTGCGGAACCGCCTTCACACTGCCCACCGTGCCAACAGGCATGAAAATGGGTGTTTCAATGACGCCGTGGTCAGTGGTCACGCGTCCAGCACGTGCACTTGAACCCGGGTCTTGGGCTTCGATATCAAACGTAAGCGGTGGCATGGGAATCAAGAATGGGTTTGCAAATGTAACTTCGGAGCATGGTAGGAACCTTCTACAATGCGGT
>CALGEI010000019.1 GCA_937881575.1 uncultured Flavobacteriales bacterium
TTGCGAGCGAATGTTTTTTTCGTTCCCATGTGATTCCTTTATTTAGCAGCTGTCTTACCTGCCTTACGACGAATTTGCTCTCCAACATAACGGACACCCTTGCCTTTGTATGGTTCAGGCTTGCGCAGTGAACGAATCTTTGCGGCTACCGTTCCGATCAATTGCTTGTCATGAGACGACAACTTCACATATGGATTCGCTCCTTTCTTCGTGTCTGCATCAAGGACAATCTCCTTTGGTAAACGCATTACAATCGGGTGGCTATAGCCTAACGCCAATGTTAAATCCTGACCGGAAGATGATGCTCGGAAACCGACACCTACCAACTCAAGTGCAATGGAATATCCTTCCGTAACGCCAACAATCATGTTGTTGACTAGTGACCGGTACAAGCCATGCTTGGAACGGTGCTCCTTGTGATCAGAAGGACGTGAAAATGTAAGCTCCTTGTCCTGCAAATCCATGGTGATATCCGGATGGATCACTTCCTGCAATTCCCCTTTCGGGCCTTTGACCGTGACCGTTGTCCCCTCAATGGTGAGAGTAACGCCGTCCGGGACGATGATGGGTGATTTACCTACTCGTGACATGATGATGTTCCGTTTTTCTCTTCTATCAATAAACTGTACAAATCAACTCGCCTCCGATGTTCATCTGTCGAGCCTCCTTATCGGTCATTAGACCTTTGGAAGTCGATACGATGCACACACCCAAACCGTTCAAAACACGCGGCAAATCCGCAGGGCCCGCGTAGCGACGCAATCCCGGAGTTGACACACGCTTAATTTCTGTAATTGCTGGACGCTTTGACTTGCTGTCATAACGCAGTGCAATCTTAATGGAACCCTGATATCCTTCGTCTACAAACTTGAAATTCAAGATGTAGCCCTTATCAAAAAGAATCCGGGTCATTTCCTTCTTCAAATTTGAAGCTGGAATCTCCACGACCTTGTGTCCCGCCATTTGGGCGTTCCGGATACGTGTCAAATAATCTGCTATTGGATCAGTATACATGATGCTTCTAATCGTGGTTTACCAGCTTGCCTTTTTAACTCCAGGAATCTTTCCTGAGAGTGCCATTTTTCGGAACAAAACCCGAGAAATACCGAATTGTCGCATATATCCCCGTGGTCGTCCCGTAATCTGGCAACGATTGTGCATGCGTACAGCTGCACTATTTGGTGGCAGTTTCTGGAAGCCCTCCCAGTCACCTGCAGCTTTCAAAGCCGCACGTTTGTCTGCATATTTAGCGACCATTCGGGCCCGCTTGCGCTCACGCGCTTTCATTGATTCCTTCGCCATCTTAATTCTTTTTGAAAGGGAATCCAAAACCTTCCAAGAGCGCTTGAGCCTCTTCGTCAGTCTTCGCGTCCGTTACGATCGTGATGTCCATTCCATTGAAATATTTCACTTCATCAAGGCTGATCTCAGGGAAGATGATCTGCTCCTTCACCCCAAAGGTGAAGTTGCCACGACCATCGAAACCACGAGTACGGATACCTTGAAAATCACGAGTTCGGGGTAAAGAAACCGCGATCAAACGATCGAGGAATTCATACATACGCTCACGTCGCAAGGTAACTCGCGCTCCAATGGGCATACCCTTTCTCAACTTAAAGTTAGAAACATCCTTGGTCGAGATTGTTTGAACTGCCATTTGACCGGCAATTCGTGACATCTCTTCCGTAGCCTGCTCTACGATTTTCTTATCCGCAATTGCTTTGCCCAATCCTTGGTTCAAGCAAATCTTCGTAATGCGTGGAACTTGCATTACGGACTTGTATTCGAACTGCTTCTGCATGTTCGGTACAATTTCCTCAGCGTACTGAGTCTGGAGTCGTGGGATGTATGTCATCACTTCAGCTCCTCATTGGTTTTCTTTGAATAACGAACCAGCTTGCCATCATCTCCACGACGACGACCCAACCGGGTGGCATTGCCCGCTCCATCCACGACCATCACATTCGAAATGTGAATTCCTGCTTCAGAGGACTCAATGCCTCCTTGTGGATTGGCTGGACCTGGCTTGACGTGCTTCTTGACCATGTTGGCCCCCTCAACGAGGACACGATCTTTCTTTCGGTCGACGAGAATCACTTTCCCTTCTTTCCCTTTACTTCCGCCGGAAATGACCTTCACGGTATCACCGCTTTTGACTTTGTATCGTTTGAACATAGCTGGTGGATTATAGTACCTCAGGGGCGAGTGAAACAATCTTCATAAAGTCCTTCTCACGCAATTCACGTGCTACAGGACCGAATATCCGCGTTCCACGCATTTCGCCATTTGCATTGAGCAATACGATCGCATTGTCATCGAAACGGATATAGGATCCATCTGCGCGACGCACGGCTTTACGTGTCCGAACAACCACTCCTTTCGAAACGGCTCCTTTTTTAATGTTTCCGTTCGGCGCGGCATGCTTAACTGTCACCACTACGGTGTCACCTATGCTCGCATAACGCCGACGAGTACCTCCCAACACCCGGATGCAAAGGACTTCCTTTGCTCCGCTGTTGTCAGCTACTTTCATACGGGATTCTTGCTGTATCATCGTTGATTCCTTTCTCGTTTATTGCAGCAGCGAATTATTTCGCCCGTTCAATTACCTCCACCAAACGCCAGCACTTCCGCTTGCTTAGAGGTCGTGTTTCCATGATCCGCACGGTGTCACCAACATTGCTGGTTTCCGCCTCGTCATGCGCCATGAACTTGCTCGTTTTCTTCAAAAACTTGCCATACTTGGCGTGCTTCTCCTTTCGCTCTACAGCGACCACAATGCTCTTCGTCATTGCGTTGGAAGTCACAATACCCACACGCTCCTTCCGGAGGTTGCGTTCGATTGTTGTTGTCGTTTCAGTGCTCATGAGTTCGCTTTGTTGCGTGCATTAGCTTCCGTGAGCAGACGAGCCACATCACGTTTTTTGTATTTCAAGGCAGTAGTGGATTCCAATCCTGCTACTGTGTGGTTGAATCGCAGCTTGGCTAACGATTCACGCTCAACCTCAATCCGTTCCGCCAAATCAGCGTCGGAGAGTTGCCGAATTTCTGTCATCTCAATCATGAGTGTGCATAATCAGGTCGTACAACAAACTTGCATTTCACTGGGAGTTTTTGAGCTCCTAGACGCAAGGCTTCCATAGCAGTGTCCATAGGAACACCATCCACTTCAAACATCACTCGTCCTGCACGCACTGGCGCAACCCAATGACTCGGAGCACCCTTACCCTTACCCATACGTACCTCTGCAGGCTTTGATGTAATGGGTTTGTCTGGGAAAATCCGAATCCATACTTGTCCTTCACGCTTCATGTATCGATTAATGGCGATACGCGAAGCTTCAATTTGACGCGAGGTAATAAAACCCACTTCGAGGGTTTTAATCCCGAACGATCCGTATGCGATGGTGCTGCCGCGCTGCGCTATTCCGCGCACGCGCCCCTTCTGCATCTTCCTGTACTTGGTTCTTTTCGGCTGTAACATAACCTATGTTCTATCAATTACGAGTCCGGCGACGAGCACCCGCTGGGCGGCTGGCATTCGCTGGACGACGATCGTTCGACTGCTTTTGAGCTGGGATAGGCGACAAGTCGCGCTTTCCATAAATTTCACCACGGCAAATCCAGCACTTAATGCCAATTCGCCCGTATGTGGTGTGTGCTTCCATCAATGCATAATCAATGTCAGCACGGAAGGTATGCAACGGGATACGACCTTCTTTGTAAGACTCTGAACGTGCAATTTCCGCACCGTTCACGCGTCCTGCAATGTTGATCTTAATGCCCTCAGCACCAAGGCGCATCGTGCCTGCAATGGCCATTTTGATGGCCCGACGATGTGAAATACGTGCCTCAATCTGTCGTGCAACACTTTCTGCGACCAATTTCGCATCCAATTCAGGACGCTTGATCTCAAAAATATTGATCTGAACTTCTTTGCCCGTAAGCTTCTTGAGCTCCTCACGCAACTTGTCCACTTCTTGACCGCCCTTTCCAATGATGACTCCCGGACGGGCAGACTTCACGGTTACAGTCACCAATTTGAGCGTTCGCTCAATGATGATATTTGATACACTTGCTTTACGCAAACGCGCTAACAAGTACTCTCGGATGCGCTCATCCTCAACCAACTTGTCTTTGTAGTCATTTCCTCCGTACCAGTTAGAGTCCCATCCGCGGATGAAGCCCAAACGGTTTCCTATTGGATTCGTTTTTTGTCCCATGGTTTAGTTCTTAACGGAGTCTACAATGATGGTTACGTGATTGCTACGCTTCCGGATTCGGTGAGCACGTCCTTGAGGGGCCGTTTGCAAGCGCTTCAGCATGCGAGCGCTGTCCACCTTAATTTCTCGTACAATCAAATCAGATTCTTCTGGGCGTGAGCCTGAATTCTTCGCTTCCCAATTGGCTATCGCCGAACGAAGTAATTTCTCTAAACGATTCGAAGCGTCCTGTGGACTGAACTTCAAAATGTTCAATGCTTGGAATACATCCTTTCCGCGAACGGTATCCGCAACCAAACGCATCTTTCGAGGTGACGTTGGACAGTTGTTCAACTTCGCAATAGCGATGTTTTTCAACTCTTCTTTGCGCGCTTCTGCAGCGAGTCTTTTACGTTTTCCCATGACGATTAGCGCTTCTTATCCTTCTTGTCCGTGTGACCACGGAACGTTCGGGTGGGTGAAAATTCTCCGAGCTTGTGTCCAACCATGTTTTCTGTGATGAACACAGGAATGAACTGACGGCCGTTGTGCACGGCGATTGTCAATCCAACAAAGTCAGGCGTGATCGTGCTTGCACGGGACCACGTCTTGATCACAGTCTTCTTACCGGAAGCTTGCAACGCATCTACTCGCTGAACCAGCTTGTAGTGAACAAAGGGGGGTTTCTTTAGTGAACGAGACATGTCAATTACTTCTTCCGGCGTTCAATGATATACTTCGAGCTATTCTTGCGTGGGTTACGCGTCTTGTACCCTTTAGAAGGAATACCATTCCGCGAACGTGGATGTCCACCGGAAGACTTTCCTTCACCACCTCCCATGGGGTGATCAACAGGATTCATGACTACACCACGTACACGAGGACGACGTCCCAACCAACGTGATCGCCCTGCTTTTCCTGAAACTTGCAGACTGTGCTCGGAATTGCTTACCGAACCGATGACCGCTAAGCACGTCACCAAAATCATACGCGTTTCACCGCTAGGCAACTTAATAATAGCATACTTGCCATCACGAGCGTTGAGTTGAGCGTACGAACCCGCACTTCGTGCGATGTTTGCTCCTTTGCCTGGATACAATTCAATGTTGTGAATGACCGTTCCCAACGGGATATCGCTCAAATACATCGCATGACCAACGTTCGGAGTCGCCTCCTTTCCACTGTGAATTGTCATTCCTGGTTTCAAACCTTCAGGAGCAACGATGTATCGCTTTTCTCCATCCGAGTATTCTACCAAGCAAATCCGAGCAGTACGGTTTGGATCATATTCGACCGTCAAGACGGTCGCTTCCATGTGCTTATCACGATTGAAATCAATCAAACGGTAACGACGCTTGTGTCCACCTCCACGGTAGCGCATCGTCATTTTTCCATCTGCGTTCCGTCCACCGGACTTCTTAATAGAACGCAACAATGGCTTGTGAGGTTTAGCCGCAGTCAGGTCATCGAATTTCGATAACACCTTATGACGGGTACCTGGGGTAATGGGGTTGAATTTACGCAGTGCCATGTCTTCAGATGTTCTCGTAGAAGTCAATCATTTCACCTTCAGCTATGCTGATGATGGCTTTCTTATATCCTACAGTGCGACCCTTGATCACACCGGTTTTAGTGAAACGCTGACGAGCTTTCCCGTCCACACGTAAAGTGCGAACTGCCATCACGGTTACACCATATTCTTTCTCAACGGCCTTCTTGATTTCCACCTTATTGGCACTGTCAGCAACAACAAACCCGTAGGCGTTGTTCTTCTCAGTGTCAGATGTCATCTTTTCCGTGATGAGCGGCTTAATTAAAATTTGCTGCATGACCGGAATTATTTAAGCAATCCTTCAATTACCTCGTGAGCGCCGTCAACGAAAATAAGTGTGTTGCAATTCAAAATATCATAGGTGCTAATGTCCGAAGCGACCATCACTCGATGCTTCGCCAGATTTCGGCTGCTCAAGTAGACTGATTCATTGGGGCTAGGCAGTACAACAAGTGTCTTGCTTTCAGCCAACTCCAAACCCTTCATCATTCCTAAGAAAGACTGCGTCTTTGGAGAATCCATCTTCATCGCATCCACTACAACAATTGCCTTGTCCTTCGCTTTGTAGCTCAAGGCACTACGACGAGCCAACTGCTTCACTTTGTGATTCAGCTTTTGCGTGTAGTCTCTCGGCTCAGGACCAAAGATGTTTCCACCACCGCGGAACAATGGGTTCTTGATCGAACCAGCACGAGCAGTACCTGTCCCCTTTTGCTTCTTAATCTTTCGAGTAGAACCAGAAACGACACCACGGTGCAACGTATCATGCGTTCCCTGCCGCTGCGCAGCACGGTATCGCTTAACATCCAAATAAATAGCGTGGTCATTCGGCTCAATCCCGAATACCGCTTTGCTCAACGTGACTGACTTGTCAGTCTTGGAGCCGCTTGAATTGTATACGTCAAGTTTCATTACGCTTCAGGTTTACGGATTACAACAGTGGATCCGCGGTGGCCTGGGACTGCTCCCTTTACCACCAAAACACCATCCTCAGCCAATACTTTTACCACTTCCAAATTCTCAATGGTCACACGCGTGTTTCCCATCTGACCCGCCATTCGCATTCCTTTGAATACACGAGCTGGCGTTGAAGCCGCTCCAATGGAACCCGGTGCACGCAATCGATTGTGCTGTCCGTGTGTCGCTTGACCAACACCAGCAAAACCATGACGCTTCACTACACCTTGGAAACCCTTTCCTTTGGTCAAACCGCTTACTGACACGAACTCTCCTTCGCTGAAGATATCTTCAACTTTCAATTCGTCTCCTGCATTCAGTGCATTCGAGAATCCTCGAAATTCAACAAGTTTTCGCTTCAAGCCGACACCGGCGCGCTTAAAATGGCCTTGCATGGCCTTTGATGTTCGCTTTTCAGTGCGGTCACCAAATCCGAGTTGAATGGCCTTGTAGCCATCCTTCTCTAGGGTACGTACTTGCGTTACAACGCAAGGACCAACTTCTAGAATTGTGCATGGAAGATTCTTTCCAGCGGCACTGTAGATGCTGGTCATACCTACTTTTTTCCCTATGAGTCCGGGCATGATCTTGGTTATTCTTATGAGATCTAACGGGCGATCCGTCAGACTTTAATTTCTACTTCTACGCCACTAGGCAACTCCAAACGCATCAAGGCATCAACAGTCTTCGAAGAAGAGCTGTAAATATCAATAAGACGTTTGTAGGCGTTCAATTCAAATTGTTCACGCGACTTCTTATTGACGTGTGGTGAACGCAAGACTGTGTAAATACGCTGGTGCGTTGGCAACGGAACGGGACCGCTGATTACAGCTCCTGTCGTCTTGACAGTCTTGACAATTTTCTCAGCGGACTTATCGACCAG
>CALGEI010000020.1 GCA_937881575.1 uncultured Flavobacteriales bacterium
CAAGTGCTCACCCGCCTCATCTGCTCCGATGACGGAAGCCAAGTGGACTTGAGCTCCCATCGCGAGCAAGTTCTTGGCAACATTCGCAGCGCCACCCAATCGTCGATCTCGGGATTTAACATCCACCACGGGAACGGGGGCTTCTGGAGAAATCCGATTGACGTCCCCTACGAGGTAGGCATCGATCATCGCATCTCCGATGACCAAAGCGGTCAAATCGCTGCATTTTAGAAGAGCTTGACTGGCGTCCATAGAGCGAAGTTAAAGCAGGGAGGTCATTGAAGTGCGTTGACGGCCTCAGCGATCCGGCGGACGGCTTCCATGAGTTGCTCTTCCGATGCCGCGTATGAAAGGCGGATGCATTCAGGCGTGCCAAAGGCATCCCCGGCCACCGTAGCCACATGGGCCTTGTCAAGCAGGTAGAGGGAGAAGTCAGAAGAGTTGGCAATCGTGCCTTCAGCATGACGTTTTCCAAACAAGGAGCTGACATCCGGAAACAAGTAAAATGCACCCATGGGACGGTTGACTTTCAAGCCGGGAATGGCGGATAATCCGTCAATCATGAGATCGCGTCTTCGAAGGAAAGCGGCTTTCATTTCGTCGGCAATGCTCGGGTCTGCATCCACGGCTGCACCTGCAGCAATTTGAGCAATGCTGCAAGGAGCGGAGGTGACCTGTCCTTGGATTTTTGTGCAGGCTTTGGCAATCCATTGGGGCGCGCCGATGTAACCCAATCGCCAACCAGTCATAGCGAATCCTTTGGAGACTCCGTTGACTGTGATCACGCGATCCTTCAAAGCTTCTAGAGCGCCCAATGAGGCATGCTTGCCGGTGAAGTTGATCAATTCATAAATCTCATCGGAGATGACATATACATGGGGGTTCCGAACCAAAACGGCAGCCAAAGCATCGATTTCTTCCTGGGTGTAGACAGAACCACTGGGGTTGCACGGAGAAGAATAGATGAGCAGTCTAGTATTGGCGTTGATCGCCGCTTCAAGCGATTCAGGGTTGATCTTAAAATCTTCCTCAATTCGCGTTGGGAGGATGACCGTTTTTCCTCCAGCAAAAGCCACCATGTCGGCGTAGCTGACCCAGTAAGGTGCCGGGAGAATGACTTCTTCTCCGGGATCAACCAAGGCCAACACCACGTTGGTAATGCTTTGCTTCGCACCGTTCGAAACGACAATTTGGTCCACGTCAAAATGCAGCCCATTGTCTCGTTTGAATTTTCTACAGATGGCCTCCCGGACGCTCAGAATGCCGGGAACAGGCGTGTAATGCGTGACGTTGTTCTCAATGGCTTGAATTCCCGCATCCTTCATGGGTTGCGGCGTATCAAAATCAGGCTCGCCAAGGGATAGAGAGATGACGTCAACACCCGAGTCTTTGAGCTCGGAGGCTTTGCGTGCCATGGCTATCGTTGCGGACTCTGACAAACGATTGAGAAGGGAGGAAGTACGTTGGTCCATTGAAGCGATTCAAATTGAACGACAAAGTTAAATCCGGTCTAGGTGCGAACGTCCAATGCAACGGCTTTTTTCATGATGGATTTGTGGATGAATCAAGCGTTCTTATTGTTCATCTTTTCAACGGAAATCAACCAAAGCCCCAGGCAAGTGATCAGGCCATTGATTGGAAGCAATGCGAACCCGAAGCTGAACGCGAACTGGTGCTTGAGCCAAGACTCCAGAGCAAAGCATAGGATCGGAGAGAGTATCGCCACCAGAGGGATCCAGGCATCCTTTGGAGCACGCTGGCTCATGAGTCCAAAGGCAAACAGTCCCAGCAATGGTCCGTAGGTGTAGTTCGCTGCGGTGAAAATGGCAGACACCACCGACGAGTCATCAACCGCCGAAAACACCATGATGACAACAAACAAAGCCATTGCGACCCAACCGTGAACCTGCTTGCGAATGGCAATGCCGCGCGTGGAATCCATTGATTCGGTTTGAATCAGGTCCACACAGACAGACGTCGTCAAGGCGGTCAATGCACTGTCCGCAGAGCTGAAAGCGGATGCGAGCAATCCAATCAAAAAAGCCAGCCCAAGTCCAATGCCAAGCGAAGCATTCAAGGCGATGGTCGGAAACAATCCATCAGCTCTTTCGATTTGCAATCCAGTTTGTTCTGCAAAGGCATAAAGCATAACACCGAGCGCTAAGAACAGCACGTTGACTCCTACCAAAACCAGTGAAAAGGACCCCATGTTCCAACGGGCTTCTTTGACATTTTTGCAGGCCAGGTTTTTTTGCATCATGTCCTGGTCCATACCCGTCATGGCGATGGCGACAAATGCTCCAGCCAAAAAATGCTTGATTGCATGGTTTGGGGCCTTCCAATCATCAAGCACCCACCACTGGCTCCAGGGTGTTTCGCGAATGTGACTCGGCAACTGCAACAGGTCCCAATTCAATTCTCGGGCCAACACGACAACGGCCAGCACCACAGCGATGAGCATGGCCGCTGTCTGCAAGGTGTCTGTCCAGATGATGGTGCCAATGCCTCCCTTGCGGGTGTAGGCATAAATGACGCCGATGATGGTCGCTACGGCGATTGCCAATCCGATGGGGAGTTCACCAAGAATGGGCAGGGACCAATGCACATCCCAACCCAAAGGGGCGAGGACAAACATTTGCACCACCAGGGCCACCAAAAACAAACGGAATGAAGCGCCAATGGTTCGGGATAAGATGAAGAACGAAGCACCTGTTCGATAGGCTTTTGGGCCGAAACGAGTCTGGAAATAGCCATAAATGCTGGTCAACCCCAGTCGGTAATACAACGGAAGCAAGACAGCCATGATGAAGGCATACCCCGCTAGATAGCCCAAAACCATTTGCATGTAAGTAAAACCTTGGGTGCCCACCCAGCCAGGAACGCTGATGAACGTGACCCCACTCAATGAAGCTCCTAGCATGCCAAAGGCGACCACGTACCAAGGAGCGCTTCGGCCTGCCAGAAAAAACTGTTCGGATTCAGAGGCGCCGGCAGTTTGTCTGCTGGTCCGATGTGCAATGAACATCAAGAGCATGACATAGCCGACGAATACGGAGAGGATCAAGATTGGATTCATGCGTCAAAGATGCGGCAAGCCGTAACTTTGTCGTCATGGAATTGCCATCACGTCTTATGGAAACCGCTGTTGACCACATGGCGTCTTTGCCAGGTATCGGTCGAAAGACCGCACTCCGGTTGGTATTGAACATGCTGCGAAGGTCAGAAGAACAAGTGGAGGCCTTTTCGGAATCCCTTGTAGCCCTGCGTCAAGGCATTCGGGGTTGCCAGGTTTGTCACAACCTGACTGAGCAAGACCAGTGTTCGATTTGTGAGGATCGAGCCCGGGATGATCGGTTGATCTGTGTGGTCGAAGACTTGCGGGATTTGTTGGCGATTGAGGGCACGGGACAGTTTCGGGGGCTGTATCACGTTTTGGGAGGGGTGATCAGTCCGATGGATGGCACAGGGCCCAATGATCTGAACATTGAATCACTTGTCGAGCGGGCGACGTCCGTTCCCGATCAGGGCGCGAAGCAGCTTGAAATTATTTTTGCCTTGCCGACGACAATGGAAGGGGAGACAACAGCGTTTTACCTCTTCCGTAAATTGGCATCTTGCGATGTACAGGTAACCGCAATCGCACGTGGCGTCGCTGTCGGTGATGACTTGCAGCATGCTGATGAGGCGACATTGGTTCAAAGCATTCGGCAACGGCTGCCTTACACACAATGAGCAGCATCGCGTATGCGTTGTGATGTAAATTTGAGGCATGCGCAGTTTCCTTCATTTGATCGTTGACTGACCTGATGGACCTCTCCATTGTCATCGTCAATTACAATGTTGAGCATTTCCTTGCTCAATGCTTGGTCTCTGTGCGCAAAGCAACGGCTGTATTTCAAGCGGCGGGCTTTGAAGCGGAAATCTGGGTGGTTGATAACCGTTCTGTCGATGGTTCTTGTGAGATGGTGCGGCGGGATTTTCCAGAAGTAAAACTGCTTGCGTTGGAAGAAAACGTTGGCTTTTCTCGCGGAAACAATGAAGCCATTCGCCGGTCCACTGGAGAATGGGTCTTATTGCTCAACCCTGATACGGTCGTTCCTGAAGATGCTTTTGTGAAGACCTTGTTGTACGCGCAGAATCACCCAAAAGCGGGTGGTCTCGGAGTGCCGATGGTCGACGGACAAGGACGTTACCTTCCAGAATCGAAGCGGGGACTGCCATCACCTTGGGCGGCATTTTGTAAGATTTCAGGCCTCTATCGATTGGCAAAAAAGTCAGCTCGATTGAATCGGTACTATCAAGGTCATTTGCCTTCGGATGCGGACGCCCAAATCGAGATATTAAGCGGAGCATTTATGTGGATGCGCCGCAAAGCGCTGGATGAGGTAGGTTTATTGGATGAGCAATACTTCATGTACGGTGAGGACATTGATCTCAGCTGGCGATTGCTCAAGGGTGGTTGGGAAAATCATTACTTCGCCGGCACTTCCATCATTCATTACAAAGGAGAAAGCACAAAAAAAGGGTCGCTCAACTATGTGTTGGTCTTTTATAAGGCCATGCTCATTTTTGCTAGAACCCATTTCGAAGGAAGTGAAGGGAGGCTGCTACTCGTTTTGATTCAGCTGGCCATCTATTTTAGAGCCGCATTGGCGATCCTCTCGCGATTGGTCAAGAGGTGGGCACTTCCAGCCATGGAGTGGGGGCTTGTTTTTGCAGGCCTGATTGGGATTATGCACGTTTACAGTGAGCAAACGGGCATCTTGTATCCATGGCAACGCGCAACTTCAGCATGGGCCGTATATGCCGCCACTTGGACAGTTTCTGTCTGGTTGAATGGAGGTTATGACCAACCATGGCGGACACCTTCGATCATCAAAGGAGTGGCATTTGGCACATTGGCTTTGTTGGTCGTGTATGGCTTGCTTCCTGAATCATTGCGATTTAGTCGCGCTATTTTATTGTCGGGATCCGGTCTAGCGCTTCTCATTTTCACCTTGGTCAGAAAACTCATTGCTGGTCCAAATTGGGAAAATCAACAGAGCCGTCGTCGGCTTTTCGTGTCTGGTCCTGAAGATTTGGAGCATCTCATAGATTTGGTTGACTCAGTTGAAATGCGTGGCACTGCAGATTCGGCCATGTGGGCATTGCTTCCAGAAGGCGTGGAGCAAAAGACTCCATTGAACCCAACGGGATTCAATAACATTCGTTGGGTCGGATCAGCCCAGGATTTGGCTGAAGCGGTTCGTGTGCACCGGATTACTGAAGTCGTTCTCAGTGGACACGATCTAACCGCTTGGAACATCATTGACTCGATGAGTCGCGTTGCAGATAACCGTGTTCAATTTAGAATCGCCTGGTCCGAAAACGGTCAGAATAAAGGGCATATTATGGGGTCTGGCGGACCCGAAACGGCACCGATTACGGAATTGCAACGTGCCATTCAGCGTCCTTCAGCGAAGAGAACGAAGAAATTGTTTGACGTTTTGTGTTCTTTGATGGTGCTGAGTACGTTCCCAATCTGGATGCTGACCAACCGTTTTTCGTGGTTGCAAGGTGCGTTTAAGGTCCTGATCGGAAAGGCCACCTGGGTGGGTTTTTCCTCTGAAATAAAAGGGGTTCCTGCGCTCAAGATGCACCTTCTTAATCGCTGTGAATCAATAGATCCGCGCATACGTCAGCGAATCAATTTAACGTACGCTCGTGATTATCGTTGGACGACAGACCTTGGAGTCATCCAGGAAGCCCTAATTTCGCATCGCGCAATACATCGCCATGGCAACAATTGAAATCCTCCTTCCTAAAATGGGTGAGAGTGTGGCGGAAGCCACCATCACCAAGCTCGTCGTTTCACCAAGTGAATTTGTCGAGTCAGACGAGCCTTTAGTTGAAATAGCGACCGACAAAGTCGACAGCGAAGTTCCTGCCCCAGAGGACGGCACGTTGGTCGAGTGGCTGGTCGCAGAAGGAGATGTGGTTGCTGTTGGTCAAGCCATTGCCCGTTTTGAAATTGGAGGTGAGGGCACAGCCGATTTGACAACACCTGCGCCTGTAGCGGCTCAGAATCTCGTCTCTCAGCCCTCGAAAGTTAAAATTTCTGAAGTAAATGAGCCGTCACCAGCTGTGATGGCGGCTGTAACAGCTCCTTTGGATACCATGCCGTCTCGCACTGGCGCTGGCGGTCGTTTTTATTCGCCCTTAGTGCGCAGCATCGCGAAATCTGAAGGTGTTGCAAGTAGCGAATTGGATCAAATTGTGGGATCTGGTGCGGAGGGACGTGTCACGAAAAAGGACATCTTGGGATTTGTTTCCCAGAGAGGGGCTTCTGTTGCGGCGGCTCCTGTTGCGACTTCGGCTCCTGCTGTCAAAGCGACCCCTGCGTCAACGGCTCCGCCCGTCGTGGTTTCTGGACAAGACGAAATCGTTGAGATGGACCGGATGCGCAAAATGATTGCAGATCACATGGTCCGATCTGTGCAAACAAGTCCGCATGTCACCAGCTTTGTAGAAGCTGACATGACGCGTATTGTACAGTGGCGCAATAAGAACAAGGTGCAATTCGAAAAAACGCACGGCACCAAATTGACGTTCACTCCGCTGATTGCAGAGGCCATTGTCAAGGCCATTCGAGATTTCCCGGGGGTCAACGCGACCGTAGATGGAGACCGGATCATCATCAAGAAACAAATCAACTTGGGCATGGCCGCTGCGTTGCCATCAGGAAATTTGATCGTACCGGTCATTCAGAATGCCGACCAGCTGAGTTTGGTAGGTTTGGCCCAACAAGTCAATGACTTGGCGGACCGTGCGAGAAGAGGGAAACTTAAGCCCGATGATACCGCGGGTGGAACGTACACCATGTCCAATGTAGGGACTTTTGGAAACGTGATGGGAACCCCCATCATCAACCAGCCGCAAGTGGCCATTTTGGCGTTGGGTGCCATTCGCAAAAAGCCCGCTGTTTTGGAAACGCCGGATGGTGATGTCATTGCCGTCCGTCACATGATGTTTTTGAGCCATAGCTACGATCATCGGGTTGTCGATGGCATGTTGGGCGGGAGTTTTGTTCGGAAAGTCGCAGACTATCTAGAGGCATTCGATCCCCAGCGACCGGTCGTCTAAATCACTCGAATCTTTGCGGGCGGTTTCCACTGAAGAAGTGGCAGGAATGTTCGAACTTGCTTCCATGAATTTTTCTGATTTGAAGCTGAAAAAGCCGCTGGTCATTTTTGACTTGGAAACGACGGGCACGGACTTGTCCAAAGACCGCATTGTTGAACTGGCCATGGTCAAAGTCTCACCGGATGGGACCGTTGAGAAGAAGCCAGAACAACGCGGTCCTGAGCACCGCGTCTTGATCAATCCAGAACGGCCCATTCCGCTTGAATCGAGCCTTATTCATGGCATATACGATGCGGATGTTGCCGACAAGCCCACCTTTCGTCAGTACGCCAAGAGCATGTCTGACTTCTTGGAAGGCTGTGACTTGGGTGGTTTCAACTCCAACCGATTCGATATCCCATTTCTAGCTGAAGAGTTTTTGCGAGCAGGCATCGATTTTGGTGTAGAAGGACGCAATTTGATCGACGTTCAAAACATTTTCCACATGATGGAGCAGCGTACACTGCGCGCTGCGTTCAAGTTCTATTGCGACAAAGAGTTGGATGGAGCGCATGAGGCTCTTCCTGATACGGAAGCCACTCTCGAGGTATTGGTGGCACAATTGGATCGGTACGAATCCACGGTGATCATGGCGAGCAATGGAGATGAAATAGGGCCTGTTCCGTTGGACATGGATGCCTTACACGTCTTCTGTCAACGCCAGCGATTTGCGGATTTAGCGGGTCGTTTTGTGTACGATGATCAGGATGAGGTACTCTTTAATTTTGGACAGCACAAAGGCAAGACGGTTGAATCCATTTTGCGCGCGAATCCAGGATATTTTGGTTGGATGATGGGAGCTGATTTCCCAGAATATACCAAGCGTGTATTGCGGAAGGTCCAAGCGAGTATGAAAGCTTAGAGCCGATTGAGTAAGCGAAGCCATAAGCGGATGGTGGTGCTGGTCTCGAATGACTTAGCACACGACCAACGCGTCGCCAAAACGTGCCAGACTCTGGAAAAGGATGGTTGGGAGGTCTTCCTCATTGGGCGATTGCTCTCAGATTCACAGCCGATGAAGACGGCGCGTTTACACCATCGGATAGCCTTGCCATTTCAAAAGGGAGTTTGGTTTTATGCGTCACTGCAAATCGCACTGTTTTGGAAGTTGCTTTGGTTGCCTTATGATGCCATTTGGGCCAATGATTTGGATACCCTTTTGCCTGCGTCGTTGATGAAGTTTATCAGAAGTAAACCGGTCATTTACGACAGTCACGAATTCTTCACAGAAGCAGCAGGCCTCACGGGTAGAGGCTTTCAGCGCAGTGTTTGGTTGGCATTGGAAGCATGGTTGTTGCCTCGGACAAAAGCAGTAATAACCGTCAATGATTCCATAGCTGATGCTTATCGTGAAAGGTATCCAAAGAGTCTTTGTGGTAGGCCGATCGTGGTTAGAAATATGCCTGTTTTGCAGCCACGACAAGAGCGCGATGATCGGGTGTGGGAGGAATTCAATATTCCATGTCAGCGTCCGATCTTCATTTTGCAAGGAGCATTTTTGGATCAGGATCGCGGTGTTCGAGAGGCCGTTCAGGCGTTGAGAACCATTCAGCAGGGCACATTGGTAGTGGTAGGTGCAGGGTCCGAGTTTGACTGGGCACAAGAGCAAGTTGCGTCTCTGCGAGGGCGGCTGCATTGCTTACCCAAACTTCCGTTTGAATCACTAAGAAAGCTGACGGCTTCTGCTGATATCGGATTGAGTTTGGATCGAGGAGTCCACGGAAATTACTGGATGAGCCTTCCGAATAAACTTTTTGATTACATCCATGCTGGAATTCCTGTTGTAGCGAGCCCTATGCCTGAAGTGGAGCGCGTTGTAACGGAATGGAACGTGGGAGCAATCATTGAAGATCATGAGCCTGAATCCATCGCGCAGGCCATCCATCAAGTGCTCCAATTGCACCATTCTGAATGGGGCGAACGTTGTGATTCGGCATCCCGACATCTCAATTGGGAGGCGGAGGAACCCAAGATTTTTCGCGCACTGGAGATGGCGGGGTTGCGAATCAGAAGGCAGCCGGCCAGCCTGATTTCTTGAAGCAGTATTTTGCGAACAACCAGACGGGGTGTATCCATTTTTTTGGCCCTTGAAGGATGGTCTTTTTAACGGCCCATTCTTCCCGGTACAGGTTCGCATTGAATCGTCGTGAAAGTCCCCCCGATGCCACCTTGCAGATCATGCTTGGATGCAGGTTCGCTTTGATTCCTCGGAGGAACAAGGTCAAATGCAGGCCATAGTCGGCGAGCACCCGATGAGCTGCATTGAACGAAAGGGATTCAAAGAGCGCCGAGGAGTAAAGAACTCCTTGATGGTGGGTGGTGTTTCTCCAAATCATACTTTGATCCCAGCGTGCTGGGTAGTGGGAGGGAACGCCTTGCTCAGGTTGTTCGATGCCGACTCCAAAAACATGGACTTCTTGTGCATCCCAGGTCTCTATTTCATCCAATACCGCATGAACGGTTGCTGTTTCAATAAGGTCTCCGGCGCCGAGGAACCAAATCCACGAGGCATTGACGGTGTTCTTCCCATAATTCATGGCGTCATAGACACCGTCGTCCTGAGCTGAACGGATGTGTGCGATCCGATGATCTTGGATGAGCAGCCATTGTCGAGTCTCTTCACAGGACCCCGCATCGATCACCGCAATTTCGATGCCATCGCCCAGACGACTGTCCAACCAAATCGCTTCAAGCGTTTTTTTGAGCCCTTCGAAGTCGTCCTTGACGGGAATGACAATGGCGAGCTGTTTGGCCTTGAATTCGCTCATGCAGGCAAGGAGTCTAAGATGTCAATCTTTCCGTGTTCACACCGGATGATCCTTCCAGGATACTGTTCAAAAGCCATGTGGTCATGAGTTGCCATGATCACAGACCGATCTTTTCGCACCAATTCATGCAACAGCTCCAGAATGCCCTCGGTCGTTTTCGGATCAAGGTTGCCGGTTGGCTCATCAGCGACAATAAGCGGAGGGTCGTTGAGGAGTGCTCGCGCGATGGCCACACGCTGCTGTTCTCCTCCTGAAAGAGCATGGGGCATTTTGTAGCCTTTTGTACCTAATCCGACCAACTCAAGACAACGATGAACCCGCAAGTCGATGGCTGATTTGTCACTCCAACCCGTTGCACGAAGAACAAAAGCTAGATTTTCAGATGCTGTGCGGTCGGGGAGAAGTGCAAAATCCTGAAAGACCATGCCCAAATCTCGTCGCAATTGGTAGACATTGTGACGGGTGACTTGACTGAGGTCATGCCCACAGACATGTCCCGCTCCTGCAGCCAATGGAATCTCGCCATAAAGTGCTTTCAGCAGCGAGCTTTTTCCAGATCCTGTTTCTCCTATGAGATAGACAAACTCACCCGTTTGCACGGTCAAGTTCACGTCTTGAATAATCAGATGTTCATCTTGCGCAACGGCGACTTGCTCCAGATGAATCAAGGGCTCGGTGGGGGCAGAGTTGAGTTCCATATATCAATTCATTTCAAAGAGGCTATCAGAGATGCGGCCATTGGGAATGGCTTCATTGAGGCCAAAGGTCATGCTCTGTCCATTGGTCGTTTGCACAATGGTCATGGGCAAGGTAATGTTCTTGGCCACACGATAATCCGAGAAAGAGGTCGTGACCTTAACAGGCCCTGTGGGCCCCTGACGTTCACCTGCAGATCGAATCAGCAAATGACTCTTCTCGTGAAAATACAAAGTCTCTTGCCGCGTCCCATTGAATTGAATTTCCACAACGTAATGCGGGCCATCGATGTCTCGATCAAGTCCCAAGAGCTCCGCTGAGAGCTCAAGTTCTTTCAAATGCAAGTAGCGCGCTGCATACAGATTCGGTCGGAGCCTTTGGTATTCTGAATCGCTCATGGTGGTGGATTGTCCCATTTGGCGATTGACTCCTCCTTTATCTGTTATGAGTTGCTCCATCATGAGTTGGCCGTTCATGGCTACCTGCATTGCATGTCCTCGGCCATATTGGGTCGCAATTTCGACATTCAATTCCATGCCAGTTCCGGCATTCATTTGGCCTTTGCGAACCAAAGATTGTAGTTTTTCAAATTGGTCGACCCCTCCGCAGACACGATAATAATCTTGAAAGACGGTTGCTGCTGTTACGCCAGCCGGAGCGGGATCCAATTCCAACAAGGGGTTGCCCCAGGGATCATAGTATTCGATTCCATCCTCTCCAGAAAACTGCTCAATGCCCGTTGGGAGCAAATCGCGATCACCAGCCAACGCAATGATCAGATTGTTGGGGCGCAGATATTGGATAGCGACGCGCTGCACATCGGATGCAGTAACAGCTTGTAAAGCGGAGATGAGGGCGGTCGGTCCGAGTGCATGATTTCTTCTGAGCAGAGCGTACAACCAAGCGTCCAAGTTTTTTTGAGGGTCCCCCAATTCAGTTGTAATGTCACCAATAATCAGGTTAACGGCTTGTTGCACCATAGATTCATCGACGCGTTCCCGCGTGAACTCATGCATGGATTTCAGAGAAAGTTCAATGAATTCGACGATTCGACTTGGCTCTGCTCTGCGGCTTAATTGAAAGTGTGCTGTGATGGGGTCAGCACGCAATGCGGACGCTGTTTGCGCAAAACACTCCGGAGAGTTGCAGCTTTTGTCAACGATTCGCCCGGGGAGTGCAGGGTAAGATAACAAGGCATTCAAGATAAGGCACGCTGCTTCGTCTTTGTGTCCTGGTTTTAGTCGAACGGTATGAGCCAGTGTGACGGCCATCTGCTGTTCATCGGTCATGTCGACCATGCAAACACGGTTTCGAATCGGCTTGACAGGGAGATTGTGCCGAATCGGAGGAATCTCGCGAGGCAGCCACTCCCCCAATGTCGATTGCATCCAGCCGCGGGTTTTTTCATTTGAGAGAGGACCTTCAACGGCGACGGCGGCATATTGGGGCCGATACCACGCTGCATGATGTCCTCTGATCTCCTCTTGCGAAATGGAGTCCAAGGTGACTGGAGTCATGCCTTCTCCATAAGGGTGTTTTTTGGTGAAAACCTGCTGATGTGCAAGTTCCTGAGACCGGATGTGAACGTCGTGCGTATCATTTTCAATCCGTCGGCGATTTCGTTCGATGACTTCAGCAAAAGCGCCACTTTCAAACGATGGATTGACCAGAATATTGGCCAACAATGCAAGCGTCTCAAACGCATGCTCTTTTGGACTTGAGGCCGTCAAGTGACCTGCACTTGTGCGGATTTCGGCATCATAACGTTCCAATAACTCATCCAATGCTTGGGTGTCCAAAGAATCTGTCCCATAGCGCAACAGTTCTCCTGTTAAAGCGGCCAATCCTGAGCGGTCATGCTCCAACTGACGAGGCGCTGCAAATTGAATGGACCAGTAGACGCGCTCCAAGTCAGGGTTTTGTATGCCAATGAAGCGCAGGCCATTTTTGAGTGTATCCAGCTGGACAATGGAATCTGGACGAAATACAGCGACAGGCTTCAACTGATCCTGACCGGCCATGTGGCAGATTGAAAGGAGGAAGAGGCCGCAGATCAAACAAGTACTCTTCGCGATGGTGACAAGTTGATTGTCGTTCGAAAATGTCATGGAGGAATTGGTCGGTTGGAGGTTCGTATCGTTGAAAGCCGCTTTCTGCTCCCGAATATACAGCGTTCAATTCGGACCCAATGGCTTTATCTTGGTGGCTTAAATCAGTAGGATACATGGATTTAAATTGGTGGACTTTAGAGGATGTTTGGAGGAAACTGCGCTCAGGAGAAGAAGCTGTGCTTTCAGAAGATGCGGAGCATGCGATTGAACGCTGTCATGGTTTTCTGCAAGAAACCATAGCGAACCCCAACTCCGGGGCGATTTACGGTGTGAACACAGGTTTTGGAGATCTGGCTCATACCCGTGTGGATTCTGATTCGCTGCATGCATTGCAGCGAAATATATTGTTGTCTCATGCCTGTGGTGTTGGCGAGGATGTGCCCGAGTCCATCGTGCGTGCCATGCTGCTGCTAAAAATTAAATCGCTATCCAAAGGCCACAGCGGTGTGCAATTGGTCACGGTAGAGCGCTTGTTGCATCATCTAAATGAGGGGCTTCTGCCGGTCATTCCTTCTCAAGGTTCGCTGGGTGCGAGCGGGGATTTGGCTCCTTTGTCGCACATGGTTTTGCCCTTAATTGGAGAAGGAGAACTGGTTGTTGATGGGGCTGTTTTGCCCGCAAAGGATGTGTTGAAAGCCAAGGGGTGGAGCCCCATTGATTTGGGCGCAAAGGAAGGATTGGCTTTGATCAACGGCACTCAAATGATGTTGGGCTACGGGGTTTTGGCTTTGCAGCGGTTGAATAAAATTGCGGCTTGGGCCGACGCGCTCTGCGCCTGGTCTTTGGAAGCTTGGAATGGGCGGTCAGAGCCGTTTGATGCTTCCATACATGAAGTTCGAAATCACAGTGGAGCCCAGCAATCGGCGGCGAATATTCGACAATGGATTGCGGGGAGTGAGTGGCAAGATTTGCCTCGCGAACAAGTCCAAGATCCCTATTCTTTTCGATGCAGTCCTCAAGTTCATGGCGCTTCAAGACACGCGCTAATCGTTGCGAGTGAAGTCTTTGAAAGTGAAGTGAATGCCGTAACTGATAACCCGTTAATCTTCCCGGATTCTGGACGGATTTTGTCCGGTGGAAATTTTCATGGACAGCCCCTTGCCTTGCAATTGGATCAGTTGGCCTTGGCAGCGCATGAATGGGGCAGCATATCTGAACGACGAACATTCAAATTGCTTTCCGGCAAGCATGGATTGCCGGCATTCTTAGTAACGAACCCAGGTTTGAACAGTGGATTTATGATTCCACAATACACAGCGGCCGCCTTGGTTTCACAAAACAAACAATTGTGTATGCCGGCGTCCTCTGATACCATCGATAGTTCCAATGGCCAGGAGGATCATGTGAGTATGGGAGCCAATGGAGCCTTGAAATTATGGCGCGTATTGGACAATGTGGAACAAGTATTGGCTGTGGAGTGTTTGAGCGCCGCGCAAGCCGTGGACTTGAAATCTGGAAATGGGCTGGCTCCTCGACTGGCAAAACTTCAAACCTCCTTGCGCAAGGAGGTTCCGTTTGTCTCTGAAGATTGCTTCATGCAACCGCTGATGCTCGGAACGCGGCACTGGATGTTTGAGGGAGAAGGCAGTGCCTTCATCGAGAGTCTGTAACTGGTCTAACGCGTGTTGATTCAGCGCACGGCAGCTTTCCGAATAATCCTGCGCAATAAACTGGGCATGAAACGTGCTAGATAGGCGGCAATAATCTCAGATCGTCCGATCAAGACTTGTGGTTTTTTGCGACCGACTGCAGCGATCATGCGTTGCGCACAGGCTTCTGCAGTGATCCCTGATCCCGTTTTGTCATCCATCGTTCCTTGTTGGCTGCCGTCGCCAACAACGGCATTCAGTGAGATAGACGTTTGGATGAATCCGGGACACACCATGGTCACATTTAAATGGTCTTGGTGGTGCTCTGCTCGGAGTGATTCGAAAAAGCCATGCAGCGCATGTTTCGCAGCACAATAGCCTGAGCGCAGAGGAGAGGAGAATAGTCCCATTAAGCTCGTAACGACGACAAAATGACCCGTTTGTTTTCTTACAAATTCGGGCAAAAGGGCCTTGGTTAAAGCGATCGTTCCGAAGTAGTCAATTTCCATAACGCGTCTGTCAACATCCAGTCCCGTCTCGATGGCCAAAGAGCGTTGACTGATGCCACCACAATGAACGACAACATCAATTTTTCCTTTCCAAGCAAGCGCTTGTTTCGCAATGTTGGGAATGTCATCAGAATTGCTGAGGTCCAGCGGTAGAACAAGCGCTTGGGACTGCAACGCAGCATTCCAACCAGCGACAACGTCTTCAAGCGCAGTCCGACGTCGGGACGAAAGAATAACATCGGCTCCAAGCTGCGCCCATTGTGTCGCTGCAGCGCGTCCAATTCCGCTACTTGCACCGGTAATCCAGATACACTTGCCTTCCCAATTCATAGCCATTTGAGGTTTTGATGAGGAGTCTGATCGGTTTCCTTAGAAATCGATGTTGGCGTACTTCGCGTTTTCCTCTATGAATGCCCTGCGCGGCGGAACTTCGTCTCCCATAAGCATGGAAAAGACGTGGTCTGAAGCTGCAGCATTTTCAATGGTGACTTGTCGCAAAGTCCGGAATTCTGGATTGAGTGTGGTGTCCCAGAGTTGTTCAGCGTTCATCTCGCCCAAACCCTTGTATCGTTGAATGCCAATGGCAGAATCGGATCCAGAGGCACCTTTGAATTGTTCAATCAAAAGATCACGCTCATCATCGTTCCATGCATACACCTGGCGGGATCCCTTCTTAACGAGATAAAGTGGCGGAGTTGCGATGTAGATGTACCCATTTTCGATTAACTCCTTCATATGTCGGAAGAAGAAGGTCAGAATCAAAGTCTCAATGTGGCTGCCATCAACGTCCGCGTCACACATGATGACTACTTTGTGATAACGCAGCTTGGATATATTCAGCGCTCGCTCATCTTCTTCGGTGCCGAGCGTGACGCCCAGCGCCGTGAAGATATTCTTTATTTCTTCGTTTTCGAAGATCTTATGCTTCATGGCCTTCTCAACATTGAGAATTTTACCACGAAGCGGCATGATGGCTTGGTTGTGACGGTCTCGTCCTTGTTTGGCAGTTCCCCCAGCAGAGTCGCCCTCGACAAGGAAGATCTCACACAACGCAGGGTCTTTTTCCGCGCAATCCGCTAGTTTTCCTGGAAGTCCAGAACCGCTCATGACGGTCTTTCGCTGCACCATTTCACGTGCTTTCCTCGCAGCATGACGGGCCTGTGCCGCTAGGATGACCTTGTTGACAATCGTCCGAGCGTCATTGGGGTGCTCTTCGAGATATGCTTGGAGCATCTCGGATACGGCTTGACTGACAGGTGCGGAGACTTCCGCGTTGCCCAATTTCGTTTTGGTCTGTCCTTGGAACTGTGGTTCCGCCACTTTCACGCTCACAACGGCAGTCAATCCCTCACGGAAGTCATCCGCTGAAATGTCAAACTTGAGTTTGTCCAGCATGCCCGTTCCTTCGGCATACTTTTTCAAAGTCAACGTCAATCCGCGTCTGAATCCAGAAAGGTGTGTTCCTCCCTCGTGTGTGTTGATGTTGTTGACGTAAGAGTAGAGGTTTTCAGTAAACGACGTGTTGTAGGTCATCGCCACTTCCACAGGAACGCCACTGCGTTCGCCGCTGATATGAATAATCTCAGGGATCAAATGTTCACGATTGGAGTCGAGATAATTCACGAAATCCTTCAATCCATTGTCTGAGAAGAACACTTCCAATTTGTGGCCAAGATCCTTGCCTTCTTCATCGAACATCGTTTCGCGTTCATCCTTGAGGGTGAGCGTCAGCCCTTTGTTCAAAAAGGAAAGCTCCCGCATCCGGTCGGCCAGAGTGGCGTAGGAATAAACGAGTGTTTCGAAAATTTGCTCATCCGGGTTGAATTCGACTGTGGTTCCCGTTTTGTCGGACGTGCCAATTTCTTTGACAGGGTAGAGTTCTTTTCCGCGGCTATAGGATTGCTCGTACGTTTTGCCGTCCCGGTAAACCATGGCACTCAAATGGGACGAAAGGGCGTTGACGCATGAGACACCCACACCGTGCAATCCTCCTGAGACCTTGTAGCTGTCCTTGTCGAACTTGCCGCCCGCACCAATTTTGGTCATAACGACTTGCAAAGCGGATACGCCTTCCTTTTCGTGTATGTCTACAGGAATACCTCGACCATTGTCCTCAACGCGAACACCATTGCTTGCAGTGATTATGACATCAATGGTGGTGCAGTGACCTGCTAAGGCCTCGTCAATGGAGTTGTCTACAACTTCATAGACCAGGTGGTGTAAACCACGGACACCCACATCGCCAATGTACATGGATGGGCGCATACGCACATGCTCCATGCCTTCGAGGGCTTGGATATTGCTTGCGTCATAATTGCTTTTACTGAGGTTGGGTGAAGAGGGTTTGGGATCAGTGGATTGCCCCTCGTTCTGAATGTCTTCCGCCATGGCTTTCGCTTAAAATTTGGTGGAGTCGCGAACGACTCAATCTACCTTCGAATTTAAGCATGAAACTCCTGTTATTGCTGAAGAAATGGTGTTTTCTAATGCCACTTATTCACAAATTCTGAGCGGTTTGCTCACAAGTACTCAGAAGGCATAGTTGATGCCCATTTGAAAACGGAACTTTTGACTGTTATAGCCCGGTAAAAAGAGATTCGCTTGATTGAGCAAGTTTTGGAGGTGTATCCATCCGCTGAGTCTTCCATTGTAGAGATACTCGAGTTGTACATCCCATTGTGTGGATGCGCCAAGGGGTGTTTCAAAACCCGCGAAGGTGTCACCGTTGTCAATCGTGATGGATTCTGAATCGGACCAGGATTGTAGGCCTTTCCGACCCGTGAGCAATTCAAGTTGACTGCCAATTCGAACCTTGTCTTTCCAAGTATAGACAGCGCCTAATTTTGTTTGGAGCGTGGGGAGGTTCCAAGGTTGTAAATAGCCATTCTCTTGCTCCTTGAAGCGGTAGTTGTTTTGTTTAATTTGCCCTGTCAGTGAAAAGGAATCACCCACTCTCCACGATCCGTCTGCCTGAAGGGTGGTCGTATTCATGTCCAAGTATATCGCAGCGAATGTCTCATCACGTGTGCTTTGTGCATCGGGCCCCCAAAATAGGAATTGGTCATACCGGTGGTGATGCGCACTCAGGTTGAAAGTGAAAGCTTTGGTAATAGAGCCTCGAATCCCCGCTTGAAGATGCAGTTTTTGGTACGTGTTTTCGAGTGAATCTAAATTGGAGGATAGGAAGGGGTTAGATTGGAGAAGGGATTGGTATCGATTTTGATTCACACCGCCATCGATTTTGATGTACGGGATGAATAAATCGCGCAAGAGGCTGGTGTAAGCCTCGATTTCAGGGACCACCATAAAGGGCTTATTTCCTTGCGCATCGATCCAAAATGCGACTCCAGCTTTTGTTTGGATTTTACCGAAGGCCAGTTCGACTTGTGGGTGAAAATCTAAAATTGCTTGCTTCAGCGCAGGTGATTCACTTCCTTCTAGGATGCGATTGAAACGGTCGATGTTGGCATGAAGCTCCATGGAAAAGGGAAGCTTTCCCAATCCATCGGATACAGGACCGGCGGTGTGATGGCCCGCAGTTTTGAGTTTCAGTCGAAGATCGGTGTTGTGTTCATTGATTCCGTCCTCGCTCAAGAATTGGTAGGAAGCGCTTAGATGGTGTTGAATGCCTTGTTTTTTCGTTTTAAAATTATGAGCGTTCAATTGCACGGTGTACGTGTTGTATGTTCTTCCACCCAGAGAAGTGGGTGCCCATATTTCGGGGTTTCCTCCAAAAAACCCAACGGTCTGCCGACCATAATCGACGGCCATTTCCACAGATTCAGTTCCGATGAATCGTTTTCCCCATCCGCTAAAACGGCTGCTGCTGAAGTTGTCATCAATGCTGTCATTCGATGCGTAGCCCCCTCTGCTCGAGTCGTGGTTGCCTCGAAGGCCCCAAGTGCCTTTTTTAGATCGTAAGTCCGTGTAACTGAAATTCAATGTCGGACTGATGTAATTGCCGAGTCCTGCTTGAATGTGTCCTTTGTAGAGTCTCCGAAGAGGCTCGCTCACGCGAAGTCGAATGGGGCCATTTTTGGACCATTCGGGCTGCACGTTCATGCGCTTTGGAAGCATCGAGAACGAAAAGGTAGGTTTGGTCGTTTTGAGATTGGCCGGTTCGGGCCAATGCAATTGCTTGTGCGCGTCTTGTAAAAAGATCTCTCGGTCACCGATGAACGTGACGTCTAAGTCCAGTGTGTCGGCAGCAGCCCAGCAGGGAGTCACACTCAAAATACCGGCAACCAAGAGGCTCGCCAGGAAACAATGGGGGGAGGTTGAAGATTCATTCATGGCCTTCATGGTTTATCTGTATTCACGGAATCCGTCGGTAAAAGCTCCATGTTTGAATCAAGTGTCTCTGAAATCATGGCCTCAACGCTGTCTCTTTGAGTCGCTTCAGAAAGTCGGATTTGCTCCAGTTGATTCAATCGTTCCAATTGTTCGCGTGCTTGTTTTTGAACCCAATCAATGGAGACGTTGTCCAAAATGCTTTGTGCAGTCGTTCTAGCCTGGAACCAATCCTCCATGTTGATGTACGTGTCGACGAGTAGCAAGAAGCCTTTGAACTTCCATTCATCAAAGGCAGCAAACTGGTCAATTAATTCAAAAATCATCGCTTCCGTCGCAGAATAATCCTCCCGATTGAAGTGGATCTCACAGAGTAAGTACTGACATTCTGCGCCTCGCTCTCCTCCATGACTTGCAATGGTCATCAAATCCAATTGCGCCGATTCTTCCTCATGGCGATCCAATGCGATTTTCCCTCTCCAAAAGAGCGCAGTTCGGTGAATGTCTTCAGGTGTTTGCTTGTCCTCGATCACGAGATTGGCATACGTTAAAGCTTCGTCTGTAAAATGGAGCAGGTACAAACAACGCATCAGTCCAATGCGCGCCTCCAAAACGTTTTCTTTGAGCATGCTCACCGATTCAAGAGTGCGGTAGTGATCGACGGCTGCAGTCCAATCTTGGGCATTCCAGGCGATGGTGGCAGCACCCAAGGCAGCCAATTCCGAGTAATCTCCTGTTGGTTGTTTGAGGACATATTCGAAGGCAGCACGGGCCTCTTTCTCCTGATTCGTATCAAAAAGACAATTCCCAAGGAAGAAGTGGGCCTCCGTCAAAAATCGACCCTCATCATAGGAACGGATGTACTCTCCAAGTCGAATGACCGCTTTTTGGCAGTCACGCTCCAAAGCCAAAGAACGCGCCGCATTGAATAGACGCTCCTCAATTTCATCGCCATTCAATCCTACACCCGAAGGGATGTTGTCGAGCAGCCCACGATCCATGAGCAACGGTTCGACCACATTGAAGGCGTCTCCCGCGATGGCGTCTTTGCCGTAGTCTTGGCGAATGGTGTTCCAAATTTCGAGGACGTCATCGTCCCGGCCTTCCTTGACGCCAATGAGGCATAAATCCACCAGGGCGTATTTGAAACGCGCAGAATTGGGGAATTCATTTTGCAGGCGCTCCATGGCTTTCCGCGCTGGAGGAAGTTGGTTGGTTTCAATCAGGCTGCGTCCAAGAGAATAAAGGGCTTCTGGAATATAGCTGGATAGAGGAGCAACGGATATCAAGTCCGTCAATTCCTTGATTTCTTCGAGAGGACGGTCCAAGGATCCCAGGCATTCCGCTTTTTGTAAACGGGCGTAGTCTTCGGCGGATTCGCTAGAATCAATGACTTCTTTGTAATATCGTGATGCCGCCTCAAAGTCTTTCTTTGCGAAGAAGCAATCGGCTGTCCTGAGTTTTGCGTCCCTCATTTTGGGGGTTGGTTCATCAGAGACCACTTTGAGATAGGATCGAAAAGCACTCAACGCATCAACATACATTTTTCGCTTGAAAAGTGCGTAGCCACGGGCATAGATGCCGTCCGCATAATGGTCACTTTGATAGGCGCCAGGTGATGATTCAAATGCCGCGTAATGGCCAGTAGCATCCGTATATTTCTTTAATAAATAACTCAATTCGCCCTGCCAGAAGTGTGATTCGGCCGTGAGGACAGGGTCAATGGGATAGGTTCGGACAGCATCGAAATAGGGGATGGCTTCCTGGTAATCTCCAGTTCTGAAAAGTTCAACCCCCCGGTTGTAAGCGACGAGTTGAAAAGCTTTTTGCACCGGAAGCGTTTTTTCTTGAATCAATTCCAAGGCACTCAGCGCCCGATCATAATTTTTGGATGACATATACACTTCGAGCAAAAACCCATAAGCCTCTTGCTTGCGTTTTGAGTTGGGGAAATCTCGGATGTAGCGTTCGACCGCACCGATGGCGTCATCAAAGGGATTGTAGGTCAATTCAAAAGCCAATTTGGCATAACTGAAGAGGGCGTCTTCTTGAATTTCGGTGTCAAAATCGAGTTCGGATGTTTTCTTAAAAGTGGTTCGGGCTTTGTCTTTTTCACCCATGCTGAGGTAACAATCGGCCATGTGGTACATGCCGTTTTGTGCCAGGACATCGATTTCGCGAACTGAAAGGGTGAAGCAATTCAATGCTTTTCGATATTCCTTTTCCTGATAATAGACATAGCCCATTTGGTAGGCAAATTCGCGCGTCCGATCACGGCCTCTGCTGAATTTATAGGACTCTTCTAAATAGGGTAGGGCTTCTTTGAATCGCTGTTGCCGGTAGTAAGCATCTCCGACCAAACGGGATACATCGGCGCGCTGAACTTCATTGATGCGGCTGTCTTCATGAAGGACATTGGGCGCGTAGGCAATCAAGGCGTCGAATTGCGCTGTTTCATGAAGCAATTGCGCGATGTAGATGGGAACGATTTGCGCAAATTCAGGATCGGACTCGAGAGACTGGAATCCACTCAGAGCAACCTGAGGCTGGCCTTTGATGTACGATATGTGACTGAAGTAATATTGAGCATTTGCTGCGAATTTCCCGGCTTCTTCTGGATGTTCCATGACGGCGTATAGATCCAGTCGAGCCTCTTCATATTGCTCCAATTCAAATTGCGCATGGCCTTTTTTGAATTGCAATTCGCGTTTTTGTGCAGGTCGCATGCGGGTTGTTCGAATGGCTTCGAAGGCCGCTATGCAATCATTCCATTGGCGTTTGCGGTAAAGGAAGTTGGCGAACAACCATTGTGCCTCCTGCACCAAAGGAGATTCAGGATACGATTCCATGAAACTGCGAATGCTATTTTCAGCATCTTCGTGCTGCAATTCAATGGCGCATGCGGCGATTCGAAACTGCGCCAGAGCGGACGATGTGGGCTTGTTTTGGTCATCGGATCGGAGCCATTGTTGATACAGGTTCATAGCAGAACCGTATTGATGATGTTCCCATTCGGTTTCAGCCTGTATCCACAGGCGATCCGAATCGAAAGCACTTTGATCCCATTGACCGTAAACGGTGAGCTGAGGGATGAAAAGAACCAAAAACAACAGAGCAGGAATCCGAAAGATGGATGAGGAGGCTTGAGGCATGTTCAAATGTTGGGTCCTTTCGAAATTAAGGGTGCTTTGCTTGGAGAAAAGCGACCTTGATTGAAGTTCTCAACGCAACGCTGTGCCTATTTGTACGGAGATATAGCCAAAAAAACAAACAGCCCCATGTTGCGATGGAGCTGTTTCGTGAAGTAAAAGAGAGGTTATTCTCCTGCAATAGGAGCCCCTGCAGGGACATCGGCAATCTGCACGCCTGAGGCTTCAAAAGCGAGCTCATAAACCGGTTCAGAAACAGCATCGATGGCCGCCTGATCGGCGCCAGCATCTTCGAGTAAGTGCTTTTGAAGCTCCACGGAGACCGTGTCGTAAAAAGCTTCGCCAGTAAACAAAGCGCGTTTTCCTTGCAGGCTGTCCTTGGGAACAAAAAAGGCATGGTCTTTCATGAAAACCATGACAGTGTCTCCAGCAGGGCCTTTAACGCTCATCCAGCATCCCATGGTCATGCAGCTTTGAACGATTTCCGCTTCGAATAAGCCAGCGGCATTCTCGCCAGACTCTATCATTTTCGCTGCCTGTGTTGCTGGGATGGCTTCCGATAAGTTGACTATGGTTTCTCCATAAGACGACCAGATGGTCTCGTTCAGGTTGGACGAGCTATCCTGCTTAGAATCAACGGAACAGCTTGCAAATAGCACGAGAGAACAAGCGATGGAAACAATGATTTTCATGACGTGAAATTAGGGGGGAATGGAACAAGTTGACTTTTACTTGTTCAACGTGATTTCAAATTCAGTTCTTCTGTTTTGAGCGCGGGATAGCGCGTCCGTATTGGGAACAAGCGGCTGTGACTCTCCAAGTCCTTCGGAAGTGATGCGGTCGGATGGAACTCCGAAGATGGATAAGGTTTTGGCAACGGCTTGCGCCCTTCTTTTTGAAAGGGCGAAGTTGTCATCGGAGGCTCCTACGTCGTCGGTGTGGCCGATGATATGAACGCCCAACGCTTCGTTTCGGGTGAGGTAGGCCGCAAAGGCTTCCAATAGAATGACCGAGGTCCGGTCAATGTCAGCGCTGCTCGTAGCATATTGGATGTCACCAATTTCAAAAGCCTCGCCGTCTTGAGGCTGATCCAGCACGATGGGAGCAAGAACCGCATTCCCAGCAGCAGCAGGTTTATCCATGTCAAAAATGACACTCGCTTCGAATGCAAGCCCGTCGGCTTCAGAGATCAATAGTACGTCTTCGTTCTTATCCAATCGCACAATGGCTGCGAAACGACCGTCATCCTCGCTCACTTCGATGGTTTCAATGCGTTTGGATTTGGCATATTGAAGATACAGTTTGGCGCCTGATGGCATGCCTCCATCCACGGCCTGCAAAGTGCCTTTCACCACACGGACCTCTTCGGGTTTGAATTCATCCGGAACGGGGAAGTGCAGAATGTCTAGGCCCTTTGTGCCGGAACGTCTACTTGCAAAAAAGGCTTCTGAACCATCCGTACTCACAACCAATCCATGTTCGTCTCCTGCTGTGTTGACTGGGGCCCCCAAGTTCTTTGCGCTCTCCCATTGGCCCGCAGAGTCTTTATGGCAATACCAAATGTCATATCCCCCTCCACTGGGCGATCGGTCGCTCGAGAAATAGAGCGTATTTCCATCGGGATGCAGAAAAGGTGCTTTGTCGTTGGATTTGGAGTTGATGGGACGAGGCAGCAATTGCGGCGTACCCCAGAGGCCCTCTTCAGTGCGTTCTGACATCCAGATGTCCATGGTGGGGTTTCCTGAAGCGTCTTTGATGCTGTTCTTATTGACGGCCGAGAAGTACAATTGTTTTCCGTCAGCACTCAAGGCAGGCTGTGCCTCCCATCCCTCGGGTGAGTTGATGCTCTTAACAGGAGTCAAGTCGCCCCAGAGATACAAGTAGTTGCCTTCGTCATCACGATCCAACACTTCGTATTCGGTCATGAACAAATCAATGTTGTCTGGATGGGCAGGACTCGGGTTTTGAGCTGCGATATACAATTCAAGATTGTCCACCGATATACTGGCTCCACCGTACCGCATTCCTGTATTAAAGGGAGATTCCAGGATGATATCCGGTTCGAATTCAGGAGAAAAGTCTTGGCGAATGGCCATGTTAAAGGTTTCGACGTCACGTGTCAATACATCGCCTTTGGCTTTGGCTTTGCCTCGTCGTGTGAAAAACAACAACGAGCCGTCTGGAGACAAAGCCGGCAAGAATTCATCTTCATATAGGCTGATTTCCTGCACAACTTCGGGTATAAAGTCATTCTCATGAAGTTTAAAATCCAATTGAAACTGAATCAGCGGCAGAACTTCTTCGACTTCTGCGATTTGCTTGGAATATCGTTTCCCCATTTTGTCAGGGTCGTTGGAAGAGAAATTTCGGTATGCGGCAAAATATTGCTGGGCATCTTCATAATTGCGGTCAGCAAAAGCCATGGCGCCCAGCATGTACCACACGTCAGCATGAAATTCCGGACACATTCCAATGAGTTCTCGCAACGGTTCTTTGGCAGCATAAAAACTCGATCCAGTTTTTTTAGCAGCAGCAAATTCCAGCTTTCCCCATTCAAACAAACACAGCATGCATTCGTCGTCTTTACCATAAGCCTGTTCAATGAATGCAATGCGCTCTGTGCGATCGTACTTGGCAGAGTTCTGCCCTTTCTCGATCAGCCGAAGAACTTTTTCATTTCCGTAGTCTGGACACGATTCATCTTGCGCTAAGACATCATGAAATGAGGAATTTAGGAGAAAAATAAGCCCCAGATAACGGCGAAACATCATGATTTTAGGCCTGTTCCAATTCATTTTCAGACGCAGCGATGATCGAGGAAACGGCACCGTCGCCTGTCACGTTAACAACCGTTCGACACATGTCTAAAATCCGATCAACAGGGAAGATCAATGCAATCCAAGCAGGGTTCAATCCGACACTCTCCAAAACAATGATCATCAGCACCAAACCAGCCGAAGGGATGGCCGCTGCGCCAATGGAGGCTAAGGTGGCGGTTAAAACAATGACGGCTTGTTGTCCCCACTCCAAATCCACCATGTGAAATTGGGCCAGTGCGACGACCGCAATGGCCTGGTACATGCTCGTGCCATCCATGTTCACGGTGGCGCCAATAGGGAGGACGAAGGAGGATGTTCGAGTGCTCACGCCGAGATTCTGATTCACGCATTTCATGGTGACCGGAAGCGTCGCAACAGAGCTTGAAGTTGAGAAGGCCGTGATTTGCGCATCGCGCATGCCCGCTTGGAATTTCTTCCAAGTCATTCCCTTGACAACGAGGTGAACGAGCAGCGGGTAAACAACAAACACCATCAACGCCAGACCCAAAATAACGACTAAACTGTAGCGAAGAAGAAAGCTGAGCAACTGCTGGAACATGTCGGGGTCTGTGCCGGCAGCTTTGACAATCTGACCGGCCATCAGCGCAAAAACGAAGAAGGGCATGGCCTTCATAACCACCCAAACCATTTGAACAAAGACTTCATTTAGAGAATCCATGGCCCGAACAATCGGCCCTTTTTTCTCTTCCGGAAGGCCCACGACAACGACGCCAAAAAAGATCGCGAAAAAGATGATTTGCAGCATGCTCATGTCAGCGAGCGCGCCAAAAATATTCTTAGGGACAACATCCACAAGTGGCTGGAGTGGTCCGGTGGATTTGGTCCGCTGGGCTTTGCTCAGCTTGTCTTCGACCCAATCATTGGTTTCGGGGGTTTCAAGCCGGAGTTGCGCCACCAATGCTTCGTTACCGGGCAGGTTCGCTACATCGATGTTGTCCAGGGATTGAATGCCATTGGCGTCTCGCCAAAGTTCATATCGGATGCGGTTGGCTTCGAGTAAGTCGTCATTCGCACCGGATCCA
>CALGEI010000021.1 GCA_937881575.1 uncultured Flavobacteriales bacterium
GCAACACTTTCTCCTCCCAGCGCTGTCGTCAAAGTCGTCCACTCAGCGTCCGTTGGCACATGCCAACCCGTTGGGCACAAGCCCGCAGCGTTGTCCACAGCATACCAATTGTAAAGTCGACCGTAACTGGTCAAGTTCGCATCGTTGTTGTCATAAATCACCTGCGCACCCAACGTCGTTGACGTCCATTCCTCATTCGTCAAATTGCCCGGAATTGCATCCCCATTAGCATACAAAGCCGTCCGCAGATTCTCCTTGAACCAGCAGAGACTTCCAATTTGGACTACACTGTAGTCGTAGCCATCCATGTTGACAACATCATTCGGAGTGCAACCCTGCAGAGTCGCGCAACTGCCGTCGTCCATGTTTGCCAATGGATTGTACTCCACGTAGGCTGGATATACACAACCCAGCAGATTGACGCAACTGCCGTCATCCTGGTTCGCATCTGGATTGTACTCAGAATATGCCGGATTCGTGCAGCCGTTTATGGCCACAGTGACGCAACTGCCGTCGTCCACGTTCGCCAAAGGATTATATTCCAAGTAACCCGAGTTCGTGCAGCCTTCAACCTTGAGAACACACCGGACAGAGAGCCCGTCCCGCTTGAAGTTGTTCCCCCGGCCTGCGATTGCTGCGCCACTGACCAATATCCGGTACCAAGCGGATTCCTCGTCATTCGGCGAGGAACTCCACCAAGAACCGAACTCTCCCTCGTCGTAGAAGTAGGCGTTAGCGTATGAGCGGCGGCCACCCGGTAGCCCCGAAAAACCACTGCTATTGTTACCGTCCCAGCTCGGAGAGTCTAAGGAAGAAGACTTCATCTTGGCTCCTGCAACGTCTTCGCCACCGAGATCAATCGTCAAAGCGGTCCACTCAGCATCCGTTGGAACGACCCAGCCGCTCGGACACAGGCCCCGCGAATCTTCAACTGCATACCAGTTGTAGAGCCGGCCGTACGCCTCAAGGTTCGCCACTTCATCGCAATTGCCAAAGCAAGTGAAATCGGCGGCGCCACCGTAAGTTACGCGAGCGCCGTCTGATGTGGAAATCCAATCCGACGAGTTTATCACTTCGGGAATGGCAGAGCCATCGGCATATTTCGTTGTACGCAGGTTCTCGGCAAACAAGCACCGACCGCCAATTTCGACCGTAGCGTAATCGTGGCCATCAAATGTGACCGAAGAAGTTCCGCAGAAAAATGGCGGCGAGGTCACAAAGCTCAACGTTTCGCCAAAGGCCGTTCCTTCTGCATTCGTGGCAAAGGCAGAATAATAATATGTCGTGGAAGCGGTCAAACCAGTGATGGAAGCACTGAAATTGCCCGATGTCGCTGAGCCGATCGCATTGCTCGCATTCGACAAGGACGCATCAGTCCCCCAGACGAAGCCGGTCGACGTGATGTTCGTGCCACCGTCGGCGTTGACGACGCCATTCAATGTGACCAAAGTAGCCGATACATCCGTTGCCGCCGCGCTCGAAACACCCAGGGGAATGATATGAACGCACCGTACCGAATACCCATACCTTTCGTCGTCTTCCTGCCGATAGACAACATCGTCCCAGTCTCCGAGCTCGCGGCGCCAATGGTAGCCACTGCTCCACCAAAAGCCTTTCACCCCACCATCCATAGGGTTCCCTTGGGGGCCTACGCGCATGCCGCCCGGCAACCCTGAAAAACCCGAACTATTGCTGCCATTCCAGCTTGGTGCATCACTTGCAGACGACTTCATTTTCCCGCCAGCGACACTTTCCCCTCCCAATACGGTCGACAAAGTCGTCCACTCCGCATCTGTGGGAACATGCCAGCCGCTCGGACAGAGCCCCCTCGAATCATCAACCGCATACCAATTGTAAAGCCGACCGTAATTGGTCAAGTTCTCATCATTGTCACCATAACCATAAATCGCTTGGGCGCCAGACGTCGTTGACGTCCATTCGTCATTCGTTAAGTTGCCGGGAATTGGATC
>CALGEI010000022.1 GCA_937881575.1 uncultured Flavobacteriales bacterium
TCAAACATCCTGGGACTTCATTCTCATCGCAAACGAAATCACCGTCCGAATCGTTTAAGCAGTTGCCATCACAATCCGTAATGCCGTCAGAGTAAACGCATGAACCATCATCCGTAGTGGCAATCGCATCGTAGTTGCAGGCCACAGTATCGACACAACCGTAGATTGGATAGTTACAAGATCCTTCTTCGAAGAAATTCGCCATGGGATCAAAGTTCAAAGCCTCTTCATCGTTGCAACCACAAATCGCATCCATGAATGAGATATTCACGCGGTCATCATTGATGTTATCACCATTCGGGAACACTTGAGATCTGAATGAACCTGTAATCTGACCTGACGTTGTCAACTGCGCCAACAATATTCGGTGGTCTTCACCGACAACAGCATTGGATGCAGAAGGCACCACGTACCATCCACCACCCAGCTCATCTTCGATGTGAACAGGACCTCCATTTTCGAAATCCTGAGACCAAGGTCCAGGAATAACACCTGCATCACTCTCGTTAGCAGAAGCGGCTGGTCCGTCAAGGCCAATCGTTACATACGAGTCATAAGCAAGCTCTGGAGCCATTTCCACATTGAATTCAGACAATCCAGCAGGTGTAACACCACCGGCAGGGTGCTGATAGAATCCTGTTGACGAGGCCAAATTCAATGCAAATTCCTGATCACCAATGAAAGCTGTCACCACATCATTCGCAGAAGGCGTAGTCAGGTAGACACGGTATGTCGTCATACCCGCTAGCTCACCTGATGTGTGTTCCATGATCGGGTCAACAATTACACCATAGCCTTCTTCCGACGATTCGTTGCCCTGGCAAGAACAGTATTCGCAAGAGCCATCATCATCGCTTGCAGTAGGCAAGTAATTGCAAGCCTCTGCTTCTTGACATCCTGCGATTTCCAATTCATTGCAAACACCATCACCGTCCGTATCGTTTAAGCAAACACCATCGCAGTCGTAAGCAAATTCTGCAAACGAGCAGTTGCCATCATCGTCTGTAGCTTCCGCGTCATAGTTACATGCATCAGCAGACGTGCAACCGAGCGTCTCAAATTCATCGCAAATGCCATCTGCATCGGTATCCGTCAAGCAAACACCGTCGCAATCGTATCCTGATTCTGCGAACAAGCAGCTTCCGTCTTCATCCGTCGCGTCAGCATTGTAATTGCAGGCCTCCGTATTCTGACATCCGGCTACTTCGAAGTCATCACAAACGCCGTCAGCATCTGAATCATTCAAGCAAATGCCATCGCAATCGTATCCCGCTTCAGCATACCAGCATGAGTCGTCATCTGTGTTGGCCGCGTCGTCATAATTGCAAGCAGCCAGATCCGTGCAGCCGTAGTAGATACATCCGCCGTCATCATATGAGGCACCAAAGTCGAAGTTTGCTGCAGACTCATCCATGCAACCGCATGCATTGCCCACACCACCTTCAGTTTCGCCATCAGCTCCAAACGTTCCAGGACCGTCAAAAGAGAACGTCTTGAACATATTGAAGTCACCGTCACCATTCTCGAAAATTTGAGCATTGAACGTTCCAGATAACGAGCCTCCAGTTGTCAATTGCATGACGAGAACACGTTGGTTGACCGCATCAGGAACGCCATTGGCACTCCCGTTCGTTACATACCAAGCCCCTCCATAGGTACCGCTGATTGTAAAGTCTTCCCCGCTCGTCTCACTGTTGAAGGCAAATGAACCCTCAAACATGTCGCCACCAACCACGTCAATCGCGACTTCTGATCCGACTGGAGAACTATCAATTCCGATGGTCACCCAACTGTCGAAGGCCAAACTTGGGAAGGTTCCAAAGAACACCTCATTGACTCCCCCCGCAGTGGATCCGGTAGCGAATTGATCGTTATACAAGCCATCTGAAGAGCTGAATGTGAAAGGATCTGCATTCGTTCCGTACATAGCGCTTAAGAAGTCAGATTCATTGACCATGTCCACATAGACACGATAGGTCGTCATTCCATCAATTCCATTGACCGCATGCTCCTCAACTGTCAAGCTGTAGCCCGTGAGTGGGTCTCCGCATGAGCAGAAATCACATGAACCATCTTCTTCTGAATTGTCAGCATCGTAATTACAGGCCGCCGCATCCGTACATCCAGCAATTTCATTTTCATCACACACGCCATCTCCATCCAGATCGCTTAAGCAAATGCCATCACAACCGTACCACTGAGCAGCATAGTTACAAGACCCATTCTCTTCGGTCGCGTCTGACATGTAATTGCAAGCACTCGCATCTGTGCATCCCAACACCTCATTGAGGTTGCAAACACCATCTCCATCCGAATCGACGAAGCAGTTCCCTTCGCAGTCATACAAACTGGAGATTGGGAAGAAGCATGATCCATCATCGTCCGTAGAACCTGCATCATAGTTACATGCTAGCTCGTCCGTACATCCTGACACCTCTTCATCATCACAAACACCATCCAAATCGGCATCGAATAAACAAACGCCATCACAATCGAGGTTGTCTGCAAGGATATAGGTGCATGATTCATCCGCTTCTGTGGCCGCTTCGTTGTAGTTGCAAGCCGCAACATCCAAGCATCCTTCGATTTCGTCTGCATCGCACACACCGTCTTCGTCGGTATCCACATAACACACACCGTAACAATCAATCGCTGCAGTATCGTAGTAACAAGAACCGTCATCGTAGTTGGCACCTGCCGTGAAGTTACAAGCGGACTCATCCGTGCAACCGCAAGGCGATTGTGCAAACGTCAAATCCACGCGATGATCATTGATGTTATCCCCTTCTGGGAAAACCTGAGCTCGGAATGAACCCGAGATGATACCGTCTGTCGTCAATTGAGCGAAGAACATGCGGTTGTTCGCATCGACAAAGGTATTCGACCCATCAGGAGTCACATACCATCCACTTCCAATGTTGTCCGAAATGGTGAACCCATTACCTGCTTCGAATTCTTGCATCCAAGGTCCTGCAAGAAGGGATGGGTTGCTTTCACCTGGGCCAGCAGGGCCATCCAAATTCATGGTGACATAAGAGTCAAACGCGACGACCGGGAAGTTCGAAACCACAAATTCATTCAAGAATGATGCAGACCATCCTCCACCGGGGTGCTGGTAGAAAGACGTTGTGCTCTCCAAGTTCAATTCGAAATCACCATTGCCCGTGAACGACGTGACAACGTCTGTCGAGTTGTTTGTCTCCAAGTACAAACGATACGTTGTCATACCAGCGAGTTCTCCAGATGTGTGAACAACATGTGGATCAACGATTACGCTGTAGCCGTCAAAGTTAACAGAGAGCTCAGGACAACTGCAGAAATCGCATGACCCATCCTCTTCCGTGTTGCTCGCGCTGTAATTGCATCCATCGGCATCCGTGCAACCAAAGACTTCCTCAGCATCACACGTGCCATCTCCGTCTGTATCTACACCGTCTCCGCCGCAATCACCACATGCATCCAACACGAGACAACTTGCGTTTGCAGCGTCATCGTAATTGCAGGCTGTCATATCGCTGCACAAGTCAAGCTCATCGCAGAATCCATCTCCATCCGCATCCGCTAAGCAATTGCCTTCGCAATCGTAATACGTGGCAGGGAATTCACAATCCGTTTGATCGCTGTAAATAGCGTCTGCATCAAAGTTGCAAGCTGTGGTGTCCATGCAACCTGTGCAAGACGTGTATTCACACGAACCATCGCTGACAGTCGCTGCAGGGTTGTAGTTGCATGCCGCTAGCTCATTGCAGCCCGGCATCGGATACTGACAAGACCCATCATCATCCGTCGCCTCTCCATTGAAGTTCAAGGCTACATCATCCATGCAACCCGCGATTTCCAATTCGTCGCAGACTCCATCTTCGTCCGCATCATTCTGGCAATTACCGTCGCATGAATAGAACTCTTCAGCATAATCGCAAGCACCGTAGAAAGTCTGCGTTGCAGAGTCCTCATAGTTGCAAGCCATAGAATCCATGCAACCTAAGCAGCTTGTCCACTCACAAGAGTTGTCATTGGTATTGGCAGTTGCATCGAAATTGCAAGCGCTACCAATGGTGCAACCCAGGTAAGAGCATGAGTTGTTGTCAATTGTTGCCGTAGGATCATAATTGGAAGCATCCACATCCGTGCAACCTTGGCATGTCATGAATTCACATGAACCATCATTTATAATGGCTTCTGGATCGTAGTTGCATGCGTTCGAATTGGTACAACCCTCAAGACCACAACCGAGGTAATAGCAACTTCCATCATTGTAGATGACATTCTCATCGTAATTGCATGCGGTGGGGTCATTGCAACCCAAGCAAGTCACATATTCACAATCACCTTCCTCACCAAAGTTACAAGCACCTGGCTCAGCGCATTCTGCAACCATTCCAAGTGGAGTCGGCGTACCCGCCATATTTCCAGATGTGCATGGAGGATTGATGCAATCGGCATAGATCAAGTAATCCGCATCTGCATCGAAGTTGCAAGCAAAGGTTGGTGAAGGAATGATACAACCACCGACCAAGCAGGAGCCGTTGTCATCCGTTGCAAATTCGTTGTAATTGATTGCTGACTCATCCATGCAGCCTCCAATCTCAAATTGATCACAAACTCCATCTTCATCAGAATCAATCATGCAAGAACCGTCACAAGTGTAAAAAACAGCGGGGTAAATGCACAAGTTGCTATTCGATTGGGTCACCGCTTCATTATAGTTGCAGGCACTTATCACACCACAACCGACACAACTTTCATATTCACATGAATCATCATTGATGGTCGCAAATGAATTGTAGTTACACGCATTGCTCGCGGTGCATCCTTGGCAACTGTAGTCACATGTTCCTTCATCGGTCGCAGCTTCATTGAAGTTGCACGCAGTTTCAATGAAGCAGCCTACGACTTCAAATTCATCACACGTTCCATCGCCATCAGCATCCGCGTTGCAATTGCCTTCGCAATCATACCCTTCTGGTGCATACTCACAATTGTTCGTATCGTTATAAATGGATAGGATCGGCTCTTCATAATTGCATGCTGCCAAGTCTCCGCAAACAATGCAAGAGACAAAGTCGCAAGAACCATCAGTCGCATTGGCACCCGAATCGTAATTGCAGGCTTGTGCAATCGTACAACCCAAGTAGACGCAAGAATCATCATCCTCGGTAGCCGTTGCCATGTAGGAATCTGATTCTGGATCAGTGCATCCAAACACTTCGTTTTCGTCGCAAACCTCGTCTCCGTCCGCATCGTTCAGACAAATGCCATTGCAACCGTAGTATTCAATTGCAAAATTACACGTGTCTGCATCAGTTGCATCAACGTTGTAGTTGCAAGCCAATTCTTCCATGCAACCCATCACCTCCAATTCATCGCATACCAAATCTCCGTCTGCATCATTCAAGCAAGTGCCATCACAGGCGTAGTTGTCAACTGCGTATGTGCATACTCCTTCATCTGTTGAATTCGCATTGTAATTGCAAGCCGAATCGTCCGAGCATCCTTCAATTTCGTTTTCGTCACATACCTGATCACCATCCGCATCGTTGATGCAGGCGCCAGAACAATCTGAATATTCCGCAGCAAATTCACAAGACGCATCGTCGACCGTATTGTCCGCCTCATAGTTGCAGGCTTCCGCATCCGTGCATCCTACGCACGAAGTGAAATCGCACGCATCGAAATCCAGTAAATCCCATGATGCGCTGTAGTTACAAGCGGTAGAAATCAGACAACCTGAATAGGTGCAAGACCCATCATCTACTGCTGCTGCCTCATCGTAATTCGTGGCCGCTGAATCGGTGCAACCTGGGAATTCAAATTCATCGCAAATGCCGTCATTGTTGTCGTCATTGTTGCAGTTTCCATCGCAGTCATATGCAAATTCAGGGGAATTGCCTTCGCAGTCACAAGCTCCCTCCGCAATTCCATTTCCACCGCAATCACCGCATTCATCCAAAACGTTGCCCGCGCAATCACATTCGCCTTCAGCAATGCCGTCACCGCCGCAAACGCCGCACTCGTCTAACTCCGCCGTACCATTGGGAACACCGGCACAATCTGCACATGTTGAATTGTCGCCACCGCAAACGCCGCAGTCATCGAATTCCGACGTACCGTTTGCTACACCGGCGCAATCCGAACAAGTCGAGTTGTCGCCGCCACAAACGCCGCAGTCATCAGTCGTAGTCGATCCGT
>CALGEI010000023.1 GCA_937881575.1 uncultured Flavobacteriales bacterium
CCTGCAAATCAGAATCAGCCTCAACCTTGGCTTGGATCAAGTGATCACAATGCACTGTGGAAGGAACAGCTGCTTGGGCCTTCCCTGCTTGCATAAATTGTAGCAAAGCCATTTGTGCCGTAGCGTCTTGCATTGCAACACGATCCGGAGCAAAATCCACATAATCAACGCCCCGCGCGCGGGCATTTGTTGGGTTGCCCTCCCACAGGTGGGTGTACAAAATCTTTTCAGCCAAGGTGAGTGGCTTTCCCGTCACTTTGCGCGCTGCTTCTACTCGTTCCGGAAAACGCGCATACACCGAACGGATCATCTCCAAATCAAAAGTCATTGTATCAGGATTCACATTTGGCTGCAAATGTAAGCAGTACCTTCGCACCGACATGAAGAACACACTCCTTCGTGAAATGATCCTCATTGCTCTGCGCTCAATTCGCAGCAATTTGTTGCGCACAGTGCTGACCATTGCCGTTATTGGCTTGGGCATTACCGCGCTCATCAGCATGACCACGGCGACCTCATCGCTCGAGGCCAACGTGGAGAAGCAGTTCTCAACATTGGGCACCAATGTGTTTAGCATTAGCAGAAAGTCTGAGGGAGGCTTGAACAGGGGAAGGCGGATCAACCTTGGAGAGCCCATCTCGTACCGAGAAGCACGAAAATTCGCGGAACTTGCTCCCGAAGGACTTTCCGTGTCCTACTCGGTTTTTGGTACGTCTCAGGCGACTGTGGCCCGCGGTGGCGAACAGACCAATCCAAACATCGCCGTCCTCGGCATTGACGCGAATTATTTGAAAGTCAGTGGATATGAAGTGAGGTCCGGGCGCAACTTCAATGAATCCGATGCCAATTCAGCGCATCGACTGGTGCTGGTGGGAGCCGACATTGCGAGTGAACTGTTCGAGCCCTGGGAAGACCCCGTAGGCGAAGAGATTGCCATCGGATCACAGCCATACTCGATTGCAGGCATTTTAAAAGCAAAAGGTCAAGCATTCGGCATGTCTCAGGACAATCAGTGCTACATCCCAATCCCTTGTTTACGCCAGCAATTTTCTGATGAAGGACGCAGCTATTCCCTATCGTGCGCTGTTGAAAAGACCGAGAATTTGATCCCCCTCGCTGAGGCATCTACTGGCATACTGCGTGTGATCCGTGGAGATCGACCTGGAGAAGATTCTTCATTTCGAATAGCGATGAGCAACGGACTGGTCTCTACGCTCAAGGAAGCCACACAAGGCATTACGCTGGCCGCATCATTCATCGGCATTATTACACTCTTCGGGGCCGGCATTGGCCTTATGAACATCATGCTCGTGAGCGTGTCAGAAAGAACACGTGAAATCGGCACACGAAAAGCATTGGGCGCCTCCCCAAAAGCCATTCGCACTCAATTCCTCGTAGAAGTCATTATCATCGGCCAAATGGGCGGATTTACCGGCATGTTACTCGGACTGCTCGTTGGCAATGTCATCGCCTCATTCATGGAGACACCCTTTGTTATTCCTTGGGGCTGGATGGCGCTTGGCTTGTTTCTCAGTTTTGTCACAAGCTTGGCAAGCGGTTACTATCCCGCGAAAAAAGCAGCCCGCTTGGACCCCATTGTTGCCTTGGGAAGAGAATAAGAAGCTGCTTACGATAGCTCTCGGGACACCATGAGCTGTATGCGGCAGCGCTCGTAGGCAATCGCATCGCCCGAATTGGGCCCCTTGCTGATCGCATTCAAGACATTCTGCCAATCCGACTCCTCGCGCGCAGGGATTCCATCTGGCCAAGTACCTTCTTCTTTCCAGTCATGCGTTTCTGCCAAGAACCCTTGCATGTAACGCAATTGCAAATTGGTCATGGCATTACCAAAATGAGCCAAAACATCCGGGTCTAAGGTTGCGGCCATTTCAGTGCGCAGGCGCCGAATGTTCTCAATGTGATTGCGTACCAACAACATAAGATTCCCTCCTGTGGGAAGCAAATCAGGCAAATCCACTGCAGCGCCCAACGGAGCAATGGATAAGGATTGTGCCACGTCACTCAACTGCACCAATCGGTTCACCCGAGAACGAAACAAGGCCGGCACAATGGGCTGCCTCATGAAGTGATCACGCACAGCAAATGTTTCTGCATCCAGACGCTCCATGACGTCCTCTTGTGAGGCGTCACCATCCAATCCTAGCAAAGTCAAAGCAGTCCCTTTGTCCATTTTTTCTTCATTCTAAAAAGTGAAGATAAGCCAACCCGATGATTGGACTTCGATACTCGCGCTTTCATTGTTAAATTTGGGCAAATTGAATTTCGATGAAAATGATGACGCTCGTCTCTTTTTGGTTGTGTCTTGTCCTCTCAGCCTGCAACTCCGAAGACTCTTCTTCTCCCGCTCAGTCCGCAAGCAACTCTGCGACGGAAACTGTGGCCAATTCAACGCAAGACACGCAACAAGCCATTGCTTCTCCTTCGCACATGAATGGAACCAATGAGCAGAATAAGGGCGACAAAACCGGGCCGATCCATCTCCATGGCACCATTAATTTCTCTGGAGGCGGCGAGGTGACGTTGTATGAAACGGAAGGAAAAAACACCTTCGAGGTAGCAAAAACGCGTTTAGCGAATCAATCTTTTGATTTCGGGATGCTCGAAGTGAGTCGTGGATTTTACCAATTGTCGTTGAATGGCGAAACCAACTCAACGAACATCATTCTCAACCCTGATGAGCCCGAGCTATTTATTGAGTTCAACAGCAACCGTTTAAGCGCCAATCGTACAGCCCCTGACTCCAACGAAAACAGCGGGTGGTTTGCCTACAGCACGCAAGATTTCAATGCCCAACGTGAAATCAAAAACTTGCGCAAATCCATCAAAGACGCAGGCGCTTTTCAGTCACGAATAGAGGCTCAAATCAAGGAGCAGGAACAGGAATTGATTGCGACTCAGCATGAATTGATCCAAGCCAATCCGGGCACTTATCTCGCGAAGTGGTTGTCATGGCTTAACCCTCAATATCCGGATTCGAAAGGTCGTTTTTTCGAAGACATCGACCCATTGGACAACAGCGCGATTCGATCCATGGCGCTCAGCGATCGAATTCAGAAGATGATGCGTTCGTTTAGTGGTGGCACGGATAGCGGATTCCTCGGCTGCATCGACTTGGTCAAAGCTCACTTTGAGCCGAATCCAAAGGCACTGGAAAGCGTCTTGTACACGATGCTAGACGGTTTCTACAATACAGGCAAGGAAACGATCTGTCAATACATCTTGGACAATTATATCTTCGATGAAGATTGTGGCGCCGATTTGAGTGATGCTATTCGAATTCGCGCTCAAGGCATTATCAATTTGCAAGTTGGAAAAACACCTCCCAACTTCAACATCGCTCGATTTGACGGAGGCAACTTGGACTTAATGGCCACCTGCAAGCAAAACGAATACACGCTTGTGATGTTTTGGGCTTCTTGGTGCCACAAGTGCGAGCAAGAAATTCCATTCATCGGACCGTTGTACGCCAAATACAATTTCAAAGGATTCGAAGTCATTGGAGTGAGCTTGGATCAACAGCGTTCTACCTGGGGTGCAGCCATCGAAACGAATGGGATGACCTGGCCGAATGTCAGTCAGCTCAAGGCTTGGAACAGCCCGGTAGTAACCGAATACAAAGTCACTGCGACGCCCACTTATTTCTTATTGGACAAGGAGGGCACCATCGTATTGAAGCCGAAGCGTCACTTCGAAGTAGAGGAGTTCTTGAGAGGCAAGCTCTAAGAGCACCCCCTCAACTGTTCAGACTCACTTTTCTTGCTTCTTTGTCGGCAAGATAGGCCTCCCAAAGGCCCAAAATCATGCCATCTGAAAGACCTACTTTGGGAACGAGGATCTCGTGACATCCAGCAAGCTCCATCACGCGGGTGTAGATTTCTCCAGCAGGAACGATGACATCAGCCCGGTCTGGTTTTAAGCCAAATGTTCGCATCCGAAGTGGCATTGGACAAGCTTCAATCAGTTGATGCCAATCGCGAAGTGCATCAAGGGACAATGGAGCATTCCGTTCAACACGACTCAATCGATGGTAGCGGTTGATATTCCCACCTGTTCCTACCGCAATCATCGGGGATTTAGACGTTCGAATGTGGTCTACAAATGATTTAACGGCATCCCACTCTCCGTCAGGAATCCTTCCTTTAAGCGCCCGGACGGTGCCCAGTTGGAAGCTCTTTGAACGCACCTTTTTCCCTTCACGAATGAGGGTCAATTCTGTGCTTCCGCCTCCGACATCGATATACAGGGCATTCTCGTTTTTTTCGAGCAGAGAACCTCGAAAGTTTTGAAAAATAATATCCGCTTCTTCCTGACCTGAAATGCATTCCATTCGGATCCCTGCAGCTTCTTCGATGCGCTGCACGAGCTCCTGACCATTGTTGGCCTCCCGAATTGAACTCGTTGCGCACGCTCTGAACCACTGGATTTCCTGAGCCTCTAGCAAGTATCGAAATCCCATGAGGGTTTTCAGCAAACTTATTTCTTTGGCCTCCGAAATGTGCCCCATTTCGAAGACATCCTCTCCCAAACGGATGGGCACCCGGATAAAGGATATTTTCTGTTCGACAATAACGCCCTCTTTTTGTCGGACATCCTTGACTAGCAGCCTTGCTGCATTGGATCCGATATCAATAGCTCCGAAACGCATGAACCAATTTAAGACACAAACCAATGGTCACGTCGAAACAATAAAAGAATGATTCGCTCAGCGCACCCCCTCATTTTCATGAGTTATTCAATCGGTCCCAATGGAATTGGTACATGGCTTCTTGGGAATTCAAGGGCAGCTTTTGACCTTTAGGTCGAACAAAGGCATTGGTCATTCGTTTGTCGATACGCCTAGCTTTGACTGTATCC
>CALGEI010000024.1 GCA_937881575.1 uncultured Flavobacteriales bacterium
CATGATGGATGCGGGCAACATGGAAGCGGCTGAAGAGCACCTTGTTTTGCAAACTCGATTCTTGGGAGACGCGGCCAATCCATGGGATTCACTCGGCGATTATTATGTGGCTGTTGACAACAAGGAAGAGGCCAAGAAGTGTTTTGAAAAGGCGTTGGAGGTGGATCCAGCGTTCAGCAGTTCTCAAGAAAAGTTGGACGCGCTCAATGGCAAGACGGATTCGGCGTCTTGATTGAGCCGATCTCTGATCAATTGGAATAAGAAAGAACCCCGCGGCATAGAAGCCGTGGGGTTTTTTGATGCATTTTTGAACGATGATGGAGGATTTTGAAAACAAGGTGCTGCGAACGGAACATTTGCCGCACATTCATGACGAGGAATTTGAAAAGTTGCCTGTTCGATACCGCAATATTCGGTGGGCAATTTTCGCGCTAGTGGCCTTTGTGTCACTATCGTTGCTGGTGGGTCTTTTGATCTCTTGGCGCATGATTGAGCCTGAATCGTTTGCGTGGAATGTCTTTTTGATTCCGGCTGCTCTTTGGGCGGTCCTGTTCGGGATCTGGGCGTTGAGTGAGTGGTTCGGATTCGATCGTCGCGGCTACCTCACCCGCGAGCGGGATTTGAGTTACCGTTCAGGTTGGTTGTTTCACTCGCTCACCGTTGTTCCATTCAATCGCATACAGCACAGCGAGGTCTCTCAAGGTCCTGTGGCCAAACGATTCCGAATCTGCACGTTGAAACTGTATACGGCCGGAAGTTCAGGGGCCAATCTGCAAATCACCGGTTTGGACGAGGATGTTGCCAACCAATTGCGCCAAATTATTGACGAACGCAATGAACGCTGACGCTTTCAAAGAGCCAAAACGCCAGCATCCGATGGCGTGGGTCAGTGTATTTGTCAAGAATCTGTACACGTTGGTCCGCAGCTTTTGGCCGGTGGCAGCCGGCCTGGCATTCAGTTCTGATGTCTTTCAATATGCGGGTTGGGTCGGAGCAGGAGTTTTGGTGCTGAATGGTTTTGCCGCACTGGTGGAGCACCGCTTTTTCAAATATCACTTGACCCACGATGCTTTGGTGGTTCAAAGCGGTTGGATTCAGAAGGAACGCATGGTCATCCCGTTTGATCGGATACAAGCTGTGCACATGCATCAAAGTGCCTGGCAGCAAGCGTTGGGATTGTGCGGGTTGAAAGTGGATACAGCTGGAAGCGGGGGCAGTGAGTTGGATTTTGCCGCATTGAACAGGGAGACGGCATTGGAATTGCGGGCTTTGTTGTCAGGGCGGGTCCAACCCGACTCCCCGGCGGAGGCACTGCAGGTTGAAAGCAACCAGGCCACTGAGGTTCCTCCATTGATGGAGTTGAATGCGCGAAAGTTGTTCAAAGTGGGCTTGACGCAAAACCATTTGCGCAATGGGTTGATTGCTTTCGGTGCGATCATGACTGTTTTGGAGCCGCTTGAGCGTTGGTGGGGAACATGGCTGGAATCTTTTCCTGAGTGGGCGGTCCTGCTCTTGGCGCTGGCCTGGGTCGTGTTGATTGTGCCGGCCTTGGTCTTGTTTGTGTTCTTGGCGGTGTTCGTTTCAGTGGTCTCCGCTTGGATTCAATATTTCCGCCTCCGTTTGGAGATTCAAGATGACGAGCTCTCCCTGCAGTCTGGTCTATTGCGTCGAAATGAATTTCGCATTCCGCTCTCCAAAGTGCAGCTGTTGGATTGGAGAAGTACGTGGCTTCGTAGAAAACTGGGGCTGGAAACCCTTCAGATTCATCAGGCCAAGGCGCAAGCGGATGGAGGCGCTAAGGGGGTTGGATTGACGATTCCAGGACTCGAGGCTGAGCACAGTCAGCGCATCGTCGAAGCAGTTTTCCCGCAGTGGAATCCGGAACGTGTTGAAGGATTTCGGCCTGATCGGTACTTGCGTTACCGCTTGTTCGTCATCGCGCTCGTTCCGTTGATACCATTGAGCCTGGTTTTTGGAATGACAGCGCTATTTGGGGTCGTGGCACTTTCATGGGGCGTCTTCCGTTGGTTCACGACCCGACGAAAGTTCAACGGTTACCGGGCGTCAACAGATGGCCATGGCGTGCTCATAGAGAGTGGCTGGTGGTTCAAGCGCCGCACGTTGTTGCAATGGCACCAACTTCAACGCGTGAGTTTCCACCAAAACAAGATCCATGAACCCAGAGGGTTGGCTCACATCACCTTACATTCCGCCGCTGGGAGTCGCACCATTCGGTTCATTCCGGTATCCGATGCCAAGCGTCTAATGGACTATGCTGCGTACCGCATTGAATCATATGATGGCAGTTGGATGTAGATTCGCTGTTTAAATGGAGCGTGGGAGTTGCACGGCCACGCTCCAATGCCTTATTTCACTTTCAATTGGAGCTACGATGAAATACTATTTTCTGCTGTTTTTGTTGTCAAATGGAGCGATTTTTGCCCAAAACATCCTCCTTTCGGAAGATTTCGAAGACAATTCCCTTCCTGAAGGATGGGCGCAACAAACGGCGGCCTCCGATGGCGGCTGGAATCTCGGAACGGCTGGAAGTTTGGAGAGTGATTACTGGAGCATTGCTCCGCACGGCAATATCATAGGCACCAACGATGACGATTGCGATTGTGATAAAAGCCAAGACTATCTCATCCTGCCGCTGTTGGACTTGAGCTCTACGAGCAACGCCATTCTAGAATTTGAGGCCTATTACGATGGAGGAACGTTTGAGGGAGATACAGAAGTGGCGACCATTGAGTATTCTTTGGATGCTGGCAATTCTTGGACGGTTTACGAAACCGTCGAAGGTTCTGATGACGGTGCCTGGAATGCGCACTCGGTGGGGTTGGGTGGCTTGGTCGGCAATGCTGAAGTGCTCTTGGCTTTCCGTTACAACGACAATGGAGGATGGGTATTTGGCTGGGCATTGGACGATGTTATGGTGTACGAACCCACCGGTTTGGATGCCGCGATGAGTTCGTTGGATCTGCCTTTCACGGTCGATGTTCCTGCAGAAATCACCATTGCAGGCACCGTGAGCAACTTGGGGGCGGAGATGATTGAGAGCATGGACATTGCTTGGTCGGATGGAGCTGAAAATCACGTAGAGACCTTCTCGGGCCTTTCGTTCATGTCTGGAACCACGTTTCCTTTTTCGCACCAAGATGTGTTCACGATGAACGCGTCCGGCAGCGTTCAATTGGAGGTGACGGTTTCGAACGTCAATGGCATGGAGGATGATCTGGAGTTCAATAACACCTTAATCCATACCGTTTCTGCACTCGAATATGGAACCTTCCAAGACGGGGGGATCAACCGAGACTTCATCTATTACCACCCCGGCAATGCTCCGGCCAATTGCCCGCTCGTTTTTGTGGCTCACGGCTATACCGGGAGTGCACAGGGCATTATGGACTATTCTGCGTTCAATGCCTTGGCTGATGAGTTTGGTTTTGCCGTGTGTTACCCGCAAGGAATTGATGATTCCTACGGCAACGCCTTCTGGAATGTCGGCTATGACTTCCAGAACAATGAAACGGTGGATGATGTCGCCTTTTTGGTTCACCTCTCAGAATATCTGCAAGCGAACCATTCGCTGGACTCAGAAAAAGTGTTTTGCACGGGGATGTCCAATGGGGGGGACTTTTGCTACTTGCTCGCATGTGAGGCGTCGAGCCACTTCCGTGCCGTTGCTCCTGTGGCGGGCATGATCATGCAAGACATTCTGGATGCATGCAATCCAATGAGTTCGGTGTCGATTTTGGAAATCCACGGTACGCAGGACAATGTGACTTATTTCAACGGTGACCCGAACAATTCCGATGGCTGGGGAGCTTATCCCAGCATTCCGGAGACCATGGATTTCTTTGTCAATCTCTTTGGTTTGCAGTTGGAGGAATCGTTTGATTTTGACAACCTCACGCCGGGAGACGGAAGCACGGTGGAGGCCGATCTCTATGGCACAGCAGGGAGTTGTGCGCAAGTTCGACTCTACACGGTGGATGGGGGTGGTCACGATTGGCCGGGTGCTTATGGTAACATGGACATCGATGCGAGTCGAGAAGCTTGGTTGTTCTTCCAAGACATCTGCGATGGCTCCACGGGATTGAACCCTTCGCTTGTCGCAGGCGATCGTGAGTTGATCGATGTCTTGGATTTGCTCGGTCGAAAAGCCCTGCCAAAAGCGGGAGAGGTTCGATTGCATGTGTTCTCCGATGGCAGTGTCGAAAAACGCATGGGCTTAGAACGCTAACAGCGTCGTTTTTTCTCATTCTTGTCGATTATATTCGGCCATGAGAAAATTTCATTGGTCGCTCATTGGGATGGTGGCGCTCTTGTTAGCGGGATGTGAAAGTGCCGAAGCGGTTCCTCAAGACGCCTTGACTTGGCATCCTCAAGTTGCAGCGGGCGAGACGTTGTCGGACTTTGAGGCGTTGGATGCGATGCTCGACAGTGCTGTGAATGCCGGCGGCATTCCCGGAGCCGAAGTGATGGTGGTTCGTCAGGGTGAGGTGATTCATCATCAGGTGCACGGGTGGAGCCATCCTACGGATTCTGTCAAATTGGAAAAGCACTCCATTTTCCGGATTTGTTCTCAAACCAAGGCGTTGACTTCAACGGCTGCCATGATCTTGTGGGAACGCGGTCTGCTTGATCTGGATGATCCTGTGGAAAAGTACATCCCGTCGTTTGCCCATCTGGAATTGCTGGATAGCTTGTCCAATGACACGACGTTTACCACCATTCCGCATGATCGCACCATGACCATCCGGCACCTGCTAACACACCAATCCGGCTTGTCTTATGGTGAGATTGGGGATCCGAGATTTGATAAGATCTATGCGAAAACGGGGGTGGTGGATTTGTTTTCAACGGAGCCGATTACGGCGGAGGAGAATTGCAATCGATTGGCCAAAACGGCCTTGATTCATGCTCCGGGGGAGCGCTGGAATTACAGCTTGGGATTGGAAGTCGTGGTCCGCGTAGTCGAGGTGGTCTCTGGACAGCCTTTTGATGTGTTTCTAAAATCGGAACTGCTTGATCCTTTGGGGATGACGGATACCCACTTTTATTTACCGGAGGCTCTAGCGGGTCGCTTGGTGCCTGTTTTTGAGCCGGCAGAGGAAGGGTGGAAGCTCCACGAACACCACCAGTACACCACGGACTATCCTGTGGCTGGAGCGAAAACCTTCTTTGGCGGAGGCGCCGGTCTTTCCAGTACCGCTTTGGATTATGCCAAGTTCTTGCAGATGTACCTCAATCGGGGTGAGTTCAATGGACGTCGCATTCTTGAGGAAGCCACAGTGGATTCCATCATGTCCAATCAACAGGGTGAACTGGGCGAAGGAAAACGATGGCACCAGGGTCTGGCATTTGGCGTGCAAACCGAGGCGGGTGAAGCTGCTGGTGGCAGTCCGGCCGGAACGTTCTTTTGGGGCGGTTATTTCAACACGACTTACGCAGCTGATCCAACCACAGGAACCATCGGTATTCTGATGAAGCAAACGTTTGGAGCCAATGACCTCACTTCTGGGCGCTTTAGCTCACTGGTTTTTTCCAGCAGAGATTCAGTTCATTGACGACGCGGAGCGCTTTCTTGTGAAGCAAATCGTGCAGCGACTTTTTGCAGATCCTGAATTTGCAGTTCGGTGACTCCCCATGTTTCCATGAACAGAGCTTGCATGCGTTCGTCCATGACAACAGCGCCTTTGGTTTCACGGGCCTGTGACAGGGCGCTCAGATAGGGCATCATCGCCTCCTGAGCCTGTTCCGGGTTCATTTCCGTGACCCGCATGATCAGGTCATGGATCATTTCCGATTCCAAGCCAAATGCCGTGTAGGCTTCGATGATGACCTGGCTCACATCGGGTGATGGAGGAGGTGTGCTGGATTGGCCTAGTCCCCAAGCGGGAATGCAAATCAAAGCGGATAGAAGAGCGTTTTTCATGGGATCAAGTTGAATGTGTTCACGTCAGTCTCTAAAAACAGAAAGGGTCCCGGCACACCATTCGGTGAGGCCTGGCGTTTCAAGGCACGGATAATTTTGAATTTCCAAGGTGTAGTAATACACGCCGTCAGGCACCTCGGTTCCGTCTTGTTTGCGGCCTGAAAATCCAGCAGTTTCGGGGGTCATGGTATAGACCAATTGTCCCCAACGGTTGTAGATGTCAATGGTGTAATAGAGGCACGAAGCGACTGCGGCAGGGAGCTCAAACCGGTCATTGTAATCATCTCCGTTGGGCGTGATGACATTCGGCACAAAAAACCCGGTCAAATCGAGGGCGTTTTGCAGCACGACAGATTCTGCCGTGTTATAGCTGCAACCGTATAGATCCGTTACCGTTAAGCCCAAATCAAACGTTCCAGTCTCATCGAAATAGAATACGGGTTCGGCGAATATGGCGATCGCCTCATTGTCGAGGAACCATTCATATTCATGGTCTGTGTTGGGGTCGGATGTTGTGCTTTGCAGTTGCAGTTCGTTGCAGATCAACTGGAAGTCGAATGTGGGGACGAGCGGGGTCGCTAAAACATACGGTTGCACCTCTGTGTACGTGCAACCATTGTTGTCTGTGAAGCTGTAACTCACCTCGTAGTCTCCCGGTGTAGCGCCTTCGTGGATGAGCTCGTTTCCGGTCAGTAAATCCCCGGATAAGCTGCCTCCATCCGGGGAGGGAGTCAATGCGATGTTGCCATCATACAGGCAATAACTGTCTTCGGCACCCAGGTTCACGGCAGGAAGCGATTGAACGACCAGTTGCACGGTTATGATGCTGTCGCATCCAGCATTGGTTTGGAGGGTAGAGACGTAGTCGCCTTCAATTCCGATGGCCGTGCCGTCCGGCATGGTGAAAAGATCACCATCGCAAATCTCGGCAGGGTAGGCCAAGTTGTAGGCCTGGTTCAATTGCAAGTCAATGGTGACGCTGCTATCGCAACCCAGCGCAGTTTGAAGGCCGAAGTCAAAGGATCCGGATGTTGTTGGCAGGCTGCCGTCGGGAAACAAGTACGACCCGTCATCGCAGGCGCTGAGGGAGACATCGAGATCGTAGCTCGGTGCAATGCTGACATCCGCGATGATGGTGCTGTCGCATCCGTTCTGCGCCGTCAAAACCACGGTGTAAATCCCCTCTTCACTGACGATGGTTCCGTCGCCAAGTTCTACAGGTTCTCCTTCACACAGGCCCAGGGCGATTTGCACGGTGGCGGGCTGGAGAATGCTCACGACCGTTGTGATGGAGCTGTCACATTGAGCGTTCGCTGTTTGCATGACAACGGGGTAGGTGCCTGGCGAGTCCACTTCGGTGCCGTCAGGCAGGATGAAGGTTTCGCCTGCACACAGGGCCATGGGCATTTGGAAATCATAGGTGGATTGTTCCAAAAGATTCAAGGTGACGATGCTGTCGCAGCCGGCAACAGAAACGTATTGAGCGACATAGGTTCCTTCGTCGCTGATTTCGCTGCCATCGGGAAGTTGGAAGGCACCGTTTTCACAGAAGTACTCCGTAGACTCAGCCTCGATTTGATATGCGATGGTGATGGAGGTGTCAGAACTGCAGCCGGACGTGGTTCCGGTCACGGTATAAGTCGTTGTCTCGGTCGGCGTAGCCGTAGTAACGGGACCATAACCGTTGCTCAAGGTTTCCACCGGGGACCAGGAAAATTGCTGGGCGCCTGAGACATTGAGGGTCACGGGGTCTTGGTTGCAAGAAGATGGAGACGAAGAGGTCAATGTCATCACCGGATACGGAACAACAGTGACTTCGACGTCGATCGTATCTGTGCACTCTTCGGTCGATCCGATCACACTGTATACCGTTGTGGTGTCAGGGGTGGCCCAAACCTCAGGTCCGCTCTGTGTGTCAATGCCATAACCAGGACTCCAAGAATACACATCCGCACCGGTCATGGTCAAGAACATGGAGTCGCCTTGGCAATACAGTGGGTCAGCGGGTGTGACTTGAAGAGCGAGACCACCAATAGGGGTGATGCTAATGGATCCAGAGCTGTTTGCGTTTCCTGCAACACAGGTAAATCCGGCGGGAGTCAGGCTTGATCCACCTCCGCCGCCGCCGCCACCCAAGGTACCAGAGGCGAAGCAATCACTGCCGCCGCCACCGCCGCCGTAACGGCCACCGCCGCCACCGCCGCCCGGTCCGACGTTGAAACAGGGGTCGGATGCACCGGCACCTCCCTGTGCAATGGATCCGTTGCTTCCTTGATTTCCTGACCCGATCCACGGTGGGCCACCCGTTCCACCCGATCCGCTGTTTCCACCGCTGCCTCCATCACCAAACGGACTTTCTCCAATCACCCCCGAAATGCATCCGCCGCCGCCACCAAAGGCATCCGTATTGCCGCCGCCCATTCCACCACCGCCAGCAGCGACGACAAGGCGATCGGCTAAGCCGAACGGTGCGGTGCGAATGTCTGAACCGCCGCCTCCACCACAGCCACCATTGGCATTGTTGTTCGCGGTTCCTCCTTCACCGCCTCCGTTGTATCCTGCTGTGGGGCATCCGCCCGAATTGCCCACGCGAATTTCAATCACTTGCCCTTCGACAACATCTAGAATCCCTGAAACAGTCGATCCACCGCCTCCGCTGTTGCCTCCTCCTTTTCCGCCCTTGAGGACAATGTTCAGTTGGTAAACGCAAGAAGGCACGGTGTAGGTTTCAACATCCCCTGTATAGGAGAAAGTGGTCGTGATCTGGCCAAAGGTGTTTTGACTGAAGAAGCAAGCAACCAAAACAAACGCAAGGAGTAGAGAGCGCAACGGCGTCATGTTGAAGTGATTTCTGGAAAGATAAGAGGTTCTATATGAACAAATCAAAGTGCTCTGCTGATTGTTATTGGTCGCGTTGTCATGAGCAACAAATAGCGTGACCGAAAGTGCTCTTTAGGAGAGTTTTTCTCCATGTTGTGAATGGTCCAAGCCACGTTGTTCTTGGTCGCTTCGCACCCGCAAGGGGATGAGTCGATTGACCAATGCGTAGAGGCCGTAGCTGGCGAAAAATGTGAAGACTGCCACGATCAGTAGGGCGCCAATGTGGCGAAGGAACACTTCCGAGGTGCCGTGAATGAGTCCCACTTCGTTGGCGAGCAAGCCCGTCATGATCATGCCGACCATGCCGCCCACGCCATGGCTTGGAAAGACATCGAGGGTGTCGTCAATGGACCATTTTCGCTGCCACTGGATTGCCCAATTGCTGATAAGCGCTGCGGAGAAACCGATGAAGATGCTCTGGCCCATGGTGACGAATCCGGCGGCAGGAGTAATGGCGACAAGGCCAACAATGGCTCCTATACACGCGCCCAAGGCGGACATCTTGCGGTTTCTGAATCGTTCGTAAAACACCCAGGTGATCATAGCGGTGGCCGAGGCTAGATTGGTGTTGGCAAAGGCGATAACGGCATCGGTGTTGGCCTGAAAAGCCGATCCGGCATTGAATCCAAACCAGCCAAACCACAAGAGACCGGTTCCTAAAATGACAAATGGAATGTTGGCGGGTTCGTTGTTTTGTTCTTCACGTTTCCCAAGAAAAAGAGCCCCCGCAAGTGCGGCCATGCCAGCGGACATGTGCACGACAGTTCCTCCAGCAAAGTCCAAAACGCCCCAATTGCGCAACAGCCCATCCGGGTGCCAAGTCATGTGCGCGAGAGGCGGGTAGATGACCAATGAAAAGAACACCATGAACAGGATGTAGCTTCGAAATCGAATGCGGCCAGCGAAACTTCCTGTGATGAGTGCGGGCGTAATCACCGCGAACTTCAGTTGGAACAAGGCAAATAGCAGGAAGGGAATTGTGCCCGCGAAATCGCTATTTGGAGAAAGTCCCACGCCATTAAAGGCGAAATATGTCCCGGGATGGCCGATGATCCCGCCAACGGATTCGCCGAAGCACAGACTGAATCCAACGAAGACCCACAAGACACTGATGACACCCAAGGCGACAAAGCTCTG
>CALGEI010000025.1 GCA_937881575.1 uncultured Flavobacteriales bacterium
CTCCTGGAGCAAAATTCTTCGAATGAAAGAGGCCCAGAAAATTCTCTGCATCGGCGTAATCAGCCAACCATGATTTTCGGAACATCATGGAATGCCCCATGGAGACCTGCTCTCTGTGGGTTGCCGAAGACAGCACCTCGATCTCGACATCGAGCCCAATGGCGCGCCATTGGAATTGAAGTGCTGCGCACAAATCCGTGTAATCTGACGTAGTGGACAGCCGCACCTCTTGCCAATCCATTGGATGTTCGGCGCGGACCGCATCTACTAGACGCTTCGCAGAATCCAAATTCTGAACAGGTCGCCTCGAATGACGCACTTGTCCCAATAAACTCGGGGGTACAAAATCCTGTGTTGGCACCACAGCGCCTCGGCGCAGGTGTTTTGCGATTCCGTCTCGATCGATGGCTTGAGACATCGCTCTGCGAATCCGCACATCCTGCAGTGGCGACCAGGGCGCATCTGCTGCGGGCGAGAGATTGATTCCGATGTAATCCGTTTTCAAAAACGGCACCTTTTCCAACCGAATCGCCGCGGTATGTTCAGCGCGGAGCTCTCCATCCTCATCCAGCAACTCCTCCATGTATGCCGCATGCAAACCGCTCATAAAATCGTACCTCCCTTGCATCAGACCTTGATACTCCGCGCCCATATCCGACGCAAAATCAATGTGTACGGCTTCGAGGTATGGCAGCGCATTGCCGACAGCGTCTTTCTCCCAGTACACATCGTTCCGGTGCAAAACGCAGGCCACATCTTCCATCCACCACGCCAGCTTGAACGGCCCCGTTCCCACCGGATGAGATCGGAAGTCTTCACCAAATTGCGCCACAGCCTCTGGCGAAACGATGTTGGCATAGGATGTCGTCAACAATCCCAAAAACGGGGGAAATGGCTGATGCAACGTCATCACCACCGTGTCGACTCCGACGGCCAACAGCCCCCCTCCAGGCGCCGATGCATCCAGCGGGTCCAAAATCCAGCGACCGCTTGATGCGACATTCGGATTGCGAATGCGATTCAAACTGAACACCACGTCTTGGGCTGTCACCCGTCTAGGAGATTCCAAACCAGGTATTGCCTCCACGGCCGGGAACAGCACATCATCCCGCAACACGAAAGTCCATTGCGTTCCTGATGGATCAACTTCAAAGGACTGAGCAATTAAGGGCTCCACGTTGAGTTCCGGAGTCAATTGCACAAGCCCATCAAACAATTGATCCGTCACCCACATGGGCTCCAAGCTCCGCGCATGCGCGGGATCAAGCGAACTGAGGTTGGCACTTTCGTTGTATCGAAAAACGCTGGAATCGTTTTCAGATCCCTCGTGACAACCGGCCCACAAGACCGCCGCCAATCCACTGATAAGTATGAAGATCTTCACGGGTACAAATTAAAGCCCAACAAATGCGAAAACCAGTTGTTGGTTGTGAGTGCCCGTTCGCCTCAACGTAACTTTGAATCATGTACCGTTCTTTGTCCGAATCTTTCGGAATCCAATCGCTTGCTTTCGTCGTTTTCATGCTTGTTTCGTCGAGTTTATTCGCTCAAAATCAAGCAACTTGGACGGTCAGCGGACGGGTCATGGATGCCAATACCGGCGAAACCATCATTGGGGCCAACATCATCCCCGTTGGAGAGCCCCGCGGAGTTTCCACCAATGGGTATGGACTCTTCAGCATTACACTTCCTGAAAAAGCGTATGTCTTCAACGTTTCCTTCATTGGATATGAGACCTTCACGGTTGATTTAGAGTTAAACAAGGACCAAACCTTGGCCATTGAATTGCAGTCTGAGGTCGTCCTTTTTGACGAAGCGGCCTTGGTCATTTCAGAACGCAGCAACCGCACCGAAAGCACCGATCTAGGTCGGGAATCAGTGGATGTCGAGCAAATCAAAACGCTGCCCGCATTGCTCGGGGAGGTCGATGTTTTGAAAATCATCCAATTCCTGCCGGGTGTCTCAAGCGCCGGCGAGGGCAATGCCGGGTTCTATGTACGGGGCGGTGGCCCCGATCAGAACCTCATCTTATTGGATGATGCCATCGTCTACAATGCCTCGCACCTATTTGGCTTTTTCAGTGTCTTCAATGCCGACGCGATCAAGACTGTTGACTTGGTCAAAGGGGCCATGCCGGCTGAATATGGCGGCCGTGTTTCTTCGGTATTGAGCATTGGGTTGAAAGAGGGCAACGCCAAGGAATGGAAAACAACTGGCGGACTCGGCTTGATTAGTTCGCGGTTGACCGTCGAAGGTCCGCTGGCAAAAGACAAGAGTAGCATCATTTTATCAGGAAGGCGCACCTACATCGATGTGCTGACAAAGCCAGCCCTAAAAGGTGGTGCGTTTGAAGGGACCGGCTATTACTTCTATGATTTGAATGCCAAAGCCAATGTGCATTTGAGTGAGAAGGATCAACTTTTCTTGTCCGGTTATTTCGGGCAAGATGTCTTCAGCTTTTCTAGCGCCGATGCCGGATTCTCAACACGCATTCCTTGGGGCAACGCCATGGCCTCTTTGCGGTGGAATCGGATTTTAAACGATCGAATGTTCTTGAACACGGGCGTGACCTACTCCTCCTATTCATTCTCCTTCATGGCAGGCCAGGAGGAGTTTGAATTCGGGTTTACAAGCGGCATCAAAGACATCGCAGGGCGCACCGAATGGAGCTGGTATCCCAATCCAAGGCATGAAGTCAAGGCCGGAGTCGATTATGTGCACCATGATTTCATTCCGACCGACTTCTCTGCACGCAGCGGAGACACTGAGTTCGACACCGGTACATCCGAGCAAACATTCAGCCACGAGGGAGCGCTTTATGCGCAGGATGATTTCGACATCACCGAGCGAGTGCGCTTGCACGCCGGCATTCGCTGGTCGGGTTTTTGGCACGTGGGACCGTTCACGCGCTATGGCATGCCGAACCCTCTCAATCCAAGTGAAACTGCGGCCCCCATTCAATACAGTTCGGGCGAATTGGTGCACTTCTACAAAGGGTGGGAACCTCGTTTGGCTTTGCGGATCAAATCAGGAAGTCGTGCGAGCATCAAAGCGGGCTTTAGTGAAAATTACCAGTATGTTCATCTGACTTCGTTGGGCTCGACCTCCTTGCCTGGAGACATTTGGTTGCCCAGCACAGACCGTGTCAAACCTCAGTGGGGACGACAATACAGCTTGGGATATTTCCGCGACTTGGGTGCTGAACGGAATTGGGAATGCTCGCTGGAGGCGTACTGGAAGGATTTGGAAAACCTGGTGGCCTACGGAGAAAATAGCCGCCCAGAGGACAACATCGGTAACAACGTCGACAACAACCTCGTTTTCGGTGATGGCTGGTCCTACGGTCTGGAGATGTTCTTGAAAAAGCGCATGGGTGCATTGACCGGCTGGGTTGGCTATACCTGGAGCAAAACGGAACGTCAATTTGACGACCTCAATCAAGGGTTGATTTTCCCATCGAAGTTTGACCGTCGACACGACCTCAGTGTCGTGCTCGACTGGAAGCTCAATGAGCAATGGCGGTTTGGCGGAGCATTCGTCTATGCCACCGGCAACTCACTCACCTTGCCTGCTCAACGGTTCATTTTTGAAGGGCGAATCACGGACATTTATGGCGCGCGCAACGGTTACCGCATGGCATCCTATCACCGTGCTGACATCAGTGCGACGTTGACTCCCAAAAAGGACAAATCGAAACGAGAACAACCTGTTGTCAGCAGTTGGACGTTCGGATTTTACAACGTCTACAACCGATTGAACCCTTATTTCATTTACTTTTCGAATGAAGGTGACTTGCAAAATGGATCACTGGACCTGCAAGCCAATCAAGTGAGTCTTTTCCCCATCATTCCATCGGTAACCTGGAATTTCAGCTTCTAAATAGCCCATGCGGGAACTCCTCAAACTCAATCCTTATTTCTGGAAATACCGGAGGCTCCTCATCGGAGGATTCGTCTTCATCGTGTTGACCAATATTTTCGCTGTCTATGCGCCTGCGCTGATCGGAGAAGGGGTCAATGCGATGCGAGATGCAGACACGTCCTTTTTACTTCCAATGCGAGAGGGAGCCGCTGAGGCTGATGTCTTTGGAACGGAAACAACTGGACAATGGCCACGCTCCATTCAATGGATTCGACAGCTCATTGGAGCAGGAGAAAATGATGAATCCAAGTTGCAGTCCAAACAAGATGTGTTCAATTGGATAGCAGCAGTCGCGATGTTCCAGGCTGCGCTCTTCATGCTGGCTTACTTCATCAAAGGTATTTTTCTTTTCTTCACCCGACAGACGATTATCGTGATGTCCCGGAAGATTGAGTTCGATCTCAAAGCCCAAATTTTTGATCAGTACCAACGGCTTGACGCCGCATTTTACAAAGCCAATGACACGGGAGATTTGATGAACCGGATAAGTGAAGACGTCAGCAAAGTCAGGATGTATCTCGGCCCCGCTGTCATGTACACGTTGAATCTCGCGGTGCTCATTTGTCTCGTGGTTGGCGTCATGCTCTACATCGATGTGCAACTGACACTCTTTGCTTTGCTCCCATTGCCCTTCATGTCCATCGCGATCTATCGGGTCAGCAGGCGCATAAACCGCCAAAGTGAGGCCGTTCAGAGCAGACAAAGTGGGCTCAGCACGTTTGTTCAGCAGCATGTTGCAGGGATCCGGATTCTCCAGTCGTTTCATCGCGAGGATGATGCCGCTGACCGTTTTACGCATCAGGCCGATGACTACAAACAGCATGTGCTCAAATTGGTCAAAACAGAGGCGCTGTTCATGCCCATCATCGTGCTCCTTGTTGGACTCAGTACAATCCTGACCATCTACATCGGAGGGAGACGCGTGATCGCCGGTGAATTGGAACTTGGCCACATTTTCCAATTTGTGTTTTATGTCAATTTATTGACTTGGCCTTTTGCTTCAGTCGGTTGGGTCACCTCGCTCGTGCAGAAAGCAGAAGCGTCCATGCTGCGGATCAATGCGTTTATGGAGGCCGAACCGACCATTCAATCTCCTGCGATGGCCAACAAGAATTCTGCAGAAGCGCAACAAGATGACGCTGACGTGCGGTCCTTTGCTTTTAAAGACGTTTCCTTTACCTATCCAGAAACCGGAATTGAAGCCTTGCGTGGCGTCAGCTTTGAGGTTCAACCGGGCGAAATCGTAGCCATCACGGGCCGCACAGGCAGTGGGAAATCAACCGCAGCCCAATTGGCCATGCGGATTTTCGATCCATCTTCCGGGGAGGTCGTGCTCAATGAACAAGCTTTGAACGCTTGGCAGCTGGATGATTTTAGACACATTACGGGCTACGTTCCTCAGGAGGTCTTCTTGTTTTCCGACAACATCGAAAACAACATTGCCTTTGGTTTGGATCATTCTGAGGCCTCAAAAGAAGCCATCCGAGCGGCAGCCACAGAGGCACACGTTGCTCACAACATCGAGGGCTTTGAATCAGGCTACGAGACGTTGCTCGGTGAACGCGGTGTCAACTTGAGTGGCGGTCAAAAGCAAAGGATTTCCATCGCACGGGCATTGATTCGAAAACCCCAATTGTTGGTGCTCGATGACTGTTTATCGGCAGTGGATACGGAAACTGAGGATTTCATATTGAAGTCCATTCGAAGAGCATGTAAGGACTCCGCTGTCATCATGGTATCGCACCGTGTATCGTGCATTCGTGGTGCTGACCGCATCGTAGTCTTGGACCAAGGACGCTTGGCTGAATACGGTACTCCCGAAGCGTTGCTTCAAGCCAAAGGCCTCTATGCGAACATGGTAGAGCAGCAAGCCTGGGGAGATGAACCGCCGGTCACTCCGTGACTTCAGGGCAATCCTCTCCGAATACAGCCAAGAATCCCAATAAGTCGCTGATGTTCACAACGCCGTCACCATCGAAGTCTGACGCACAGTTGAAGAGGCAGCCAAAATCACCTAAGAAGGTCAGTAAATCGGACACCGTAATGGAGCCATCGAGATTGAAATCCCCTGGACAATTGGACAATTCAGCTCCTTCGACGATCCCATTGCAATCATTGTCCAAACCTTGACCTGTTCCCGCAGCACCCGGATAAACATCCATGGAGCTATCGTTGCAGTCATCGTTGTTTGACACAAATCCAGAGGGCGCGAGGCATGCCTGCATCGTGGAGAAGGCAGATCCGAAGCCATCCGCATCCGAATCAGCATAAAACGTCGTCAACGGCAAACCTTCGTCCACCTCCTGATTGCAATTGTTGTCGAGATTGTCGCACAATTCCGGAGCATCCGGATAAACCGTTGCTGAGCCATCGAAACAATCCAGGCCATTGGACACAAAGCCTTCTGGCTCGGTACACGCAAATGAACCGGCATTGCCATTCCCAAATCCATCACCGTCCTCGTCAGGATACCAAACCGCTCCTGAAGACACCGTAAAAGCAAGCGGTTCTTCCACTGTATTCAAAGCCGATTCCAATCGAATACGCAATTCCAATGACCCTTCAATCGCATCCAAACCCGAAATGCTAAACGCAAAACTCTCAGGACCTTCCAGCGTTGAAGGAAATCCATTGAGTATGACCCCATCGGGCAAATCAGGAATGCTCAGCGCGTATGGCGGTAACAGCCCATCCAAGATTTCCACTGCAACCACCAAATCACTTCCGCTGCATACCGAATCATTGACTGCTTCCACCTCCATGAAGCGTGGACGGACGATGAAAACACCTCCATCGATGGACGTCACCACCACAAGTCCTGATTCGAAATAGGGGAAATTGGACCAAGTGCCCGAAAACAAGGCTGCATCGCTGTTGGGGTCGACATCGAAATAACCGATCTCTGACAATTGTCCATCAGCCACATCCGTCAGAGACAACATGCGCAGCCCGGCTCGATAGTTCGACTGAAAGAGCAAATTCCCCACCACGTATTGGTTGTGATCAATGGCCCCAACCTCGGAAAAATGTTCACCCAGCAAAAATGGATTTTCCAAATCCTGCACATCCCAAATTAACGTGCGCGTATTGAAACCTTGGTTCTGCTCATCCAACTCATCCCCTAACAAAAGATAGCGGTGATCCTCGGTGAGCCAGCACTGGTGTGTGTAGGACAAATCCGAATAAAAAGAAAGACTCAATGAAGCGATGTCGGTCGGATCAGTAGCGTCCAAAATGGCCAACTTATTGGCATTCGCTCCAAATACCAAAGATTTCCCCTCATGCTCAGCGTCTGGACCGTGGTAGATGACCGCATGGGCATCATGGGTATAACCGGCCTCTCCATAATCCCCCACGAGCAAGGGTGCCGCAGGATTGCTCAAATCAAATGCCACCAATCCTCCACTGGCGATGTTGCTACCCACCACATACAACATGGCCGATTCTTCATCGATGATCACATTGTGGGCATCCGAAAAGGAGGTCACAACAGCTGTCGGCTCCAAGGAAACGGGAAATTCAGTCAAATCACGCAATTGGTTCAAATCTAACACTTGCAAACCATGGCCGTTCGCCTCAGAAACCACATACACGTGATCCGCAAACACCTTCATGTCTCGCCACGTGCTGCTTGAAGTCTGTGTCTCCATAAAGGCCGATAAAAAAGGTGCGTAAGGGTCACTTAAGTCGACTATTGCCAAACCTTGACGTTCACCGATGAGCGCGTATTCTGTGCCGGTTTCTGGATCTTTCCAACCCCAAACATCGTTGGCCCCTGTTCCCATCAATTCCACATTGCTCATTTGCGCTAGGAGATCGAATCGGTCGCACGGAAAGGTTCCGGCAAAGCCGCTTTCGCAGAGCGATTGAGACTGCATAGACAACCCGGATAAAACAAACACCAATGCCCACAACCAAGAGCTGTCCGTGTTGCTTATCTTGAAGAGCAAATCAATGGCGCAATTTCTCATGTATTCCAATATTGTCCAAGAAGTTACGAAAACTCAGGCGAGTAGAGCGCTGGTCAACAATAAGACCCCTCAAGTTGTTTAAACAGGATGGAAAAGCAATGGGTGGTTGTTACAGGAGGAACGGGGTTGGTGGGCCGTTCGGTTTGCGCGCAATTAAAACAAAGTGGATACCGTGTGCGCATCCTTTCGCGCAGCGCCAATAACGCATGGAAGGATGTGGACGAGGCCGTCCAATGGAACCCCGCGAAAGAGGAGTTATCCCCTGATGCTTTGCGCAACGCCGCAGCTGTTATCCACCTTGCTGGAGCTCCGATTGCGCAACGATGGACGGCAAAAAGCCGGCATGAGATTTTGACCAGCCGTACGCTGTCTACTCAAACCATCACCCAAACAATCGCCTTGCTGCCAGAAAACGACCGGCCTCCTGTGCTAATAAGCGCTAGCGCCGTTGGTATTTACCCGAGTTCTGCTGAGCTGTTAGGCGAGACGGCTCCCTCAGGTGATGGGTTTGCCTCAGAGGTCGTGCAGGCATGGGAACGCGCTGCCATAAAAGCGGAAGCTCTCGGATGCCGCACCGTTCGGTTGAGAATTGGATTGGTACTTGCTGCCTCAGGAGGCATTATTGGTTCACTCAAACCCCTCTTTTCTTTGGGATTGGGTTCGCCGATTGGAACCGGAGAGCACTGGCAATCTTGGATTCATATTGAGGATCTATCCCAGATGATTCTCTGGGCGATCCGATCAGAAGGCATACACGGAGTTTACAATGCCGCGAGCCCCAACCCTGTTCAAAATCGCACATTTTCAAAAGCACTGGCCGTTGCCCTCAAACGTCCATTCTTCTTTCCATCTGTTCCTTCATGGGCGTTGAAAACAGTCTTTGGAGACATGAGTGAAGTGTTGTTGGCCTCAAATCGTGTTGCCTCTTCTAAAGTTGAACAAGCGGGGTTTGAATTTAAGCATCCAACCCTTGATGAGGCCATGGCCTCTCTATTCAATCACTAAACAAAAGTTTCGGTAAAGAAAAATCGGGCCGCTTCTGACGAAACGACCCGATTTCCAATACGAGTTACTTTGAGAATTCGCCTTAACGAATTACAAACTGAACCGTTTCACGCTGAGCGCCTTCGGCTATCGTGATCGCGTATACACCTGACTCCAATCCACTCGCATCCCATTGGATTTGATTCGATTGGAGAACAGATTGAGCGACCATGCGACCTTGAAGATCAGTGATGGTATACTGTGCTCCCATTGCCCAATTGCCTTGAACGTTCAACACTCCACCTACCAAAGGATTTGGATAGACCGTACATTCCAACTGCACTTGAACCTCATCCAAGTCGGAAGTTGGTGGCAACAAGACCGCGTCAATCACGTGGACAACACCATTCTCTGCTTCCAAATCGGCAACAATCACCATAGCATCATTGATCATCACTCCAGCATCGCTGATTGATACCGTCACATCCTGTCCCAAAAGGGTTGTCAGCAACTGTCCATCGCTCAAATCTTCTGCGAACGCATCAGCTGCTACTACGTGATATTGTAAAATCTCACCGAGGTTTGGCAGAGCCAGTAACTCTTCTGCTGTGATGGAAAGTGCTTCAGTCAATGCAACAATGGCGTCATCAGTCGGAGCAAATACCGTGAAGGGACCTTCACCGCTCAACGCGTCAACCAAACCTGCTGCAACGACTGCTGCTTCCAACAACGTGTGAACCTCACTGGCTACAATGATGTCAACAACTGTTTCAGGAAGGTTATCATCATCCAACTCTGGAAGAAGAACCGCATCAATGACGTGCACTACACCATTATCAGCCATGATGTCCGCTACAGTTACCATTGCCTCATTAACGAACACACCCATGCCATTGATTGTGATTGTGACGTCTTGATCCAAAAGTGTCGTAATCTCCTGTCCATCTGATAAGTCAGCTGCCAACGCTTGTGCGCCAACAACGTGGTAAAGAAGAACATCCGTCAAACCGTCAAAAGCGAGCAACTCTTCTGCTGAGATTTCCAATGCTTCCAACAATGCAGTGAAAGCTGCATCGGTTGGAGCGAAGACTGTA
>CALGEI010000026.1 GCA_937881575.1 uncultured Flavobacteriales bacterium
GAACACCTTGATCAATTGCAAGCGCAATTTTTTCTACCAGTACCTCCTCCGCCTAAGCGAACCTTCAGAAGTTCAAGAGGAAATGGCATCGAGCACCTTCGGTTCTGTTGTGCACCAAGTCCTAGAAGATGGATTGAAATCATTCCTGGACAAGCCCCTTCAACAAGAACACCTGAGTTCCTTGAAAAAGGATGTCCAACGCTTGCTCCCAATTGCAATCAAGAAACATTTCAATTCTGACATGGTGCGCCAAGGAGAAAATTATTTGCAGGTCACCATGGCGGAAGCAACGCTCAAAAAAATTCTGACTTCAGAAATGACAGAGCTGCATCCGGATAGCCAGCGGGTGATTCGTCATCTCGAACTGAATTTATCTCACACTTTCACAACGGGAGGCCGCATCGACCCCATCCGATTGAACGGCATGGCGGACCGGATCGAACGCGATGGTGACGAGGTCATCATCACCGATTACAAAACAGGGAATGTGACGTCCTCTGAATTGTCCTTGCCTGCCGATTGGGATGAGAAGGTCACATCTGGAAAAGCCTCTAAAGCATTGCAATTGTTGGTCTATGCCGCCATGGCTTTGGAGACCTTGGACGTGAATGGAAACAAAAAAGAACCCGACGGACAGCCTCTTTTGTACGTGCGGGCCGGTGTCCGATCTGGCAAAAATGCACGTGCTGGGTTGCTCGAATTGAAGATCGATAAGCAAAGCGGTGTGGACACGCGTCAGGCAAAAGAATTGCTCCGCTGGATCAGCCAATCCTTGGATACCCTGCACGACGACACGCCAAGCGTAGAACACAAGGCCGAAGCCGCATATTGCTCTTACTGCACGGTACTCGACCCATTGCCTCAATTCAGCTTCTGATGCGTCAAGTAGATATCAAAACGCAATCCAAGCCATGGGAATAGTCGCTAAACAGTCAGGCTGGGCCTCCCTTGCCATTGGCACAGGGCTTGTTCTTGGCGCGGTGAATACCATGATCGTCTTGCCAAGGGCTTTTGAAGGAGCCGAGGCCGAATGGGGATTGGTCCGCATTATTACATCGTGGGGAATCATCTTGAGTTCACTTGCTGTCGTTGGTGCACCGGGAGGCATTATGCGGTTTTTGGCCCGATACGATGAAAAAGAGCGGCCCGACATCCTCCGTACGCTATTGATTCTGCCCGCAGCAGGACTTCTTTTGGTCCTCCTGCTGTTCGCATTCAATGGACGCGACATCCTGCCTTTATTCGATGCCGAAAAGGGCTCCGCGCTCACCGATCACATCGCCGGGTTCCTTTTGATTACGAGCTTCATGGTGCTGCTCCATTTGGTTCGAGCATTGGTCAATCAACAACTCAAAACAGCGATCATTTCTTGGGTTGACGAGGTGTGGCAAAAAGGGAGCTACCTGGTTCTAGGGCTCCTCTTGTACTTCGAACAAATCGAATTTGACGCTTTCCTGAGTTGCTATGTCGGATCGTGGGCTGTGAGTGTTATTCTGCTTACCATCCAGGCATTCCAACTCCCTCAACGCATCGGAAATAAGTGGCGATGGGATGAATTTAAAAACATCTTCGATTTCAGCCTGTTCAGTTTGTTCGCTGGTGGAGCGGCCATCATTGCGACCCACCTGGACTATGTCATGATTGGCATGTACATCGGACTGGCTCAAGTGCCGATTTACACCATCGGATTCTTTCTTGGCAACGTCGTGGGAATGCCAGCGCGGGCTACGCAGGGAATCTTAGGAGGACTCTCCGCCACACTCGTCGCTCAACGAAAAACGGCCGAAATCAATGAAATGAATCGACGCAGTGCACGGGTCAATTTTCTTTTGGCTGCCGTGATCATGTCCGGAATCTGGGCGGGCATCGCACCGTTCCAACTCCTTCTCCCACCAGGCTATCGGGGTCTGGAGTTTGTCTTTCTCTGTATCGGACTTCAGCGTTTAATTGTCAGCTTCAATGTCGTCAACAATAAGGTTTTAGCGTTTAGCCAGTGGTACCGGATCGTCTTGCCCTTGAATCTCGGGCTCGTCGTCGTGACTGTTGCCACAAACTACGTGTTCATTGTCACGTTGGGC
>CALGEI010000027.1 GCA_937881575.1 uncultured Flavobacteriales bacterium
CAGCGATGGAGGCCACGCTGGGGTCCGAAGTGGATGGACGGTTGACGGTCTGGACTTCCGCTTGGGGGGCAACAGTGGCGTTTTTTTCCGGTGATGACGCAACCGTTTCCCAAGACGGATCAGAAGAAGTGCTGCGGATTTCGCCAGGGAGATCGGCCGACGGCTCCAACGCTGTGATGGTCATTTCTGCGCTTGGCTCCTCCGCATTCACGGTCACATCGGAGCTGCTTTGAGCCGATTGCGTCGCGGTGGCTTCGCTCTCGACCAGAGCTTCAGAGGTGCTGTAGAGCACGGTGACGGCAAGGCCCACGACGAGTGTGGCCGCGCCCACCCAGAGCATGGGGTTCTTCCAGACAGCAGGTACCGCAGAGGGGACGGTGATCTGACTCTCAATGGCGTTCCACAATGCCTCTTCCTGTCCAGGCGTTCCTTTTTCCTGAAAGGATGAGAGTCGATTCCGCAATAGGTCTTCCCAATTTTTCATGACTGGTGGGCTTTTAAGGGGGTCAATTCACCTCCGGATAATTCAAATCGTTCCGTGACCCATTTGCGGGCACGGGTGAGACGTTGTCGAGACAATTCCGCAGAAATGCTGAGCATCGATGCCGCCTCCTTGTGACTGAATCCATCCACGAGGATAAGATTCAACACTTCGTACAATGCGCTGGGCATGCCCTTGAGCAGAGCAATCAAGTCTTCCAACGCCATGGTTTCGAGGGCTGATGGATCGACAGTCAAAGCTGTTTGCCCTGGTAACTCTTGGATGCGCTGCCTTCGTTTTCCTTCCGTGATAGCGACATTGATCGCAATCTTGGCGGCCCATGGCCTCATTCGACCGCGATTCGGGTCAAACTGATCGATGTATTTGAAGATGCGGATGAAGGCCTCTTGCAGGACGTCTTGAATTTCATCCTCATCGTAAATGTAACGCCGCACGGCTCCCTTCAGATAGGGGGAATAACGTCCCAAACACATGGCGTTGTGCTGCGGTATCGCCTCGTTTGCAGCCTTCAATCCACTGCAATTCTTCACGCTCTGATTCACCCATGCGTTCGATGTGTCAGCGTGAGGTCATCTCGGAAAGGTCTAGGCAACTCCATGGCGGTCCTCAGCATTCGATGAGCAGTGGACCAACGGCCCCGTTGATGGGGCTTCCGGTGAGTATGATGTCCGGCAGAACCAGGGTGCCTCCGGGACACGTGTAGGTCACCGTAATGACACATTCCGACGTGCCTTCTGGATAGAGATACATCTGGAGCGTCATCCCCGAAGAAACAGTAAAGGAGCTGACTCCATCAATGAAAGGGGGGGTGGATTCCACCGTGATCGCCGTGTACCACGGCATTTCTGAAACGAACGATAGGGTGATTTGTTCTCCGTTGATTTCGGCATCGCATGTGCACTCTTCGGTCACAACGCCGGAGGCTACGCCCAGTTCTCCAAAGTCAACGGTGCAGGAATCGGCCAGGTTGAGTCCCAGCTCCTCACAATCGACCGAGTAGATGGTTTCCGGTTCGGTCCATGTTTCTGTGATTTCGACCTCTTCAAAATCTTGCTTCGAACAACCGAAGAAGAAGGGGCCAATGAGAAGAGCCAAGCCCCACCACATTCCAGGATGTGATAAGCGGAAGTTGAGGTTCATGGGTATGCGGTTTCAACCATCAAGGGTCTTACTTCCATTTAGATGAAAATGTGACAACAAGGAAAAATGTTCCTCATTGGGTCCCCGCTAAACAAACACAGCATGAACTCGGAAGAGCCCATGCTGTGCTGTGAAGCAGTGCCTCAAGGCACTCGATCAACGATTGGGGCCTCTCAAAAGAGAGCAGGCGGCGGTCTGAGAATTAGTTTTGGATCAGTCGCAAAGTCTTCATTTCCCCTGTTTGTGTACTCAGATTCAGGGAGTAAAGGCCGCTTTCCAAACCGAAGAATTCAAGAGACTGGGGTCCGGTGCCATTGAACGTTTGGACCAACTGACCCGCTGCGCTGACAAGTGTAGCTTCCCACTTCAAGCCGGCGGCCAATCCAGTCAACTGCACCATGCCGTTTGTTGGATTGGGGTGAGCGTTCAGTGAGGATAGCACCTCGATAGCACCTTCAATGTTGGACGACTCATCTTCGCAAATAACGAGGCCGTATGTACTCGGTGGAGGTTCGTTGACGCTGGTTTCTTCGAGGATGACGTTTCCTTGGACGTCTTTGACAATGTAGCCGCACATGTCAGGATAGAAGCCGGGCGAACTCACGATGAAATCCACGGGTCCCGCATCGACGGATGCCATCACCGATCGGATGCTGAAGCCTTCGTAGACTTGATTGAACGGGATGGAAGCGGTGACGCCATTTGATGAAATCACCGTCATGATTCCACCAAACCAGCCATCTTGGGACTCATCTGTAAATACAATCTCGATGAGACCGCATGTGGTGGGATTTTCATCGCAAGGAACTAAACCGTAAACACTTTGTGGTGCACCATAGGTGCTTTGAGATCCGATGGACGAAAACACGATGTAACCGTTTTCATCTTCAACTTCATACCCCCCGTAATTGGATCCGTAAGCACCTCGATACACAATGTCAATCGTGGCATTCGCATTGGCCGGAAAACTGAACGATTGCATTTCAAATGTGTCAGGAGCTTCGCTTGCGATCAACGTTCCATTCGAATAGATGTCGAGTTGAGCACCACTCCAAGGTTCGTCGGAGCCGTCCAATGAGAACATGTTGATGGTCCACGATCCGCAGGTTCCTTCTATGTCTGGAAAGTCAAAATTCACTTCGCCCAGCGCATGCACGACACCGTTGTAAGCAAGCATGTCAGGCTGGGTAATCAGTGCGTCATTGACCGTGTATCCATCCACTGTTTGCGCAATGCTGAGGATTTCATTCGCCAAGGAAACGAGCGATTGCCCGTTGAACAGATCACCGCTTTCGTAGACGTTCTGAACGACGTATTGCTCCACAATGTCATCCATGAATTGAGAGGAAAGCAGCGCATTCACATCGGCAAAACCATTGTCAGCAGCAAAGTTGATCAGGGCTTCGTCTGTTGGAGCAAAGACGGTAAATGGACCAGCGGCCGGCTCATTGTCATTCAAGATGGGCTGGCCACGGAAGTCATCCTTGAGTCCAGCATCGAGCACCGCTTGTTCAAAGAGGGTGTGATCGTCGCTTTGCATGATCACATCCCAAGTCGTTGCGCCGGGATATCCGGAAGGGGCTAAAATTTTGTCAATGATGTGGATGACCCCATTGTACGCGGTAAAGTCTGTGAAAGTGATGAGCGCGTCATCTACCATCGCTCCTTGGTCGCCCATGGAAATGGTCAGCGATTGGCCTTCAGCGGTCGGTAGAGTCATGCCGTCAGTCAAATCTTCAGCCATATAAATTCCCGGAACAATGTGGTATTTGAGCGCGGGGACCATGTCATAGAAAGCAAGCATGTCAAATTGCGACAGGTTGATCAATTCCATCAGGTCCGTGACGGCGGCATCAGTCGGTACAAATACGGTGTAAGGCTCATTTCCATTGAGGTTAAGACCGTTGTCGGCGCCACCCCCATCAGGATTGAAATACGTGTTCAGCGCGAAAGCGCTCTGCCAGCTAGCGAGGTCAGCCAGATCGCCATCTCCGTATTGGATATTCATCAAGACGTCCACCAAGGTGTTGGCATCCACGGTGATGGATCCGACCATGCCCAAGGCTTCCTGTACCCCGACACTGGAGCTGAAGTCGTACACGCCTGGCACATTCAATGTGACGACGCCCATGCAAAACCCGTCCATGTTGCCTTCGGATTCTTCTAAGAAGAAGGATTCAGGGTTTCCAGAGGCCATACCATCGACGTTGTGCGTTCCTTGCGCATTGATGAAGGCGATGGTCTCGCCCGGGATGATGGTCAATTGGCTTGGAGTGAATACAAAGTCCGTCAAGTCGATCGTATGGTCCGCTTCGCATTGGGCGCCGGCATAGTGCATTGCACCGGCGAAAAAAGTCAGCGCGAAAGTGAGGAATGGTTTCATGGACGTCGTCTTAATTTTTAGAGGTTACTAGCGTGAGCATTCCAATGTGACAAGTTTAAGAATCTTTTGAACTGGGTTTTGAGAACTCAACGTACCAACAGTCTGCATCAGGTTTTGTTTGCATTCGAACTGCTAAATGCATGCGTTTTGCTTGGGTTTGTGGCGCATGTGCTTCGGTCCTGTCAAACTTTTCTTTGGGCATAGCGAATGGCATGAATTCACGTCGAAAACGGTGTCTGCTCATTTTTTTTAGCCACGCCTAAAAACTGTCTACATTTGCAAAAAAAAATGCAATCGATTCGAGGCAGCGGAGACATCGACTATCCTGCTCAATGCAAAGAGGTGGGTGGAGCTGATCGGAAGCGAGGGGTCAAGAAGAGGATGGTGTGGATTCAATTGTTTTTCTGCGTGCTAGGTCCAATCGCGGCAGGTGCCCAGTGCGAGATTTTTGTGAGCAGCAAAGAAGGTGCCGTTCCAAACGCAGCAGTGGTCGTTGAGGGAGTGGCTATTGGGGCAACAGATATCGCAGGTCTTTGGCAAGGTCGTCTAGGAGACACAGCGATGAACACCTCAAAACAGGTCAAAGTACATGCACTGGGCTTTCAATCTTGGGAGGGTTTTTTAATCTGTACTTCAGGAGAACGCCATGCGGTTGTCCTTACAGAAAACACCTATCTGCTTGGCGGTGCAACGGTAGTGGGGAGTCTTTCCGCAATGCAATTGAAAGAGAGTCCCATTCGCACGCAGGTGTTGGCGGGAAAGTCTCTGCGGGAGATCCCTGCAGATGATGCAACTGAAGCGCTTGATTTCAGCAACGGTATTCGGGAAACAATCGCTTGCGGAATTTGCGGAACAAATGACATTCACATCAATGGACTGGAAGGCGTCTATACCCTTGTATTGATTGATGGCGTGCCTCTTCTTGGAGGATTGGCATCGGCCTATGCGCTGGATGGAATTCCGTTGAGTATGATCCAGCAAATTGAAGTCATCCAAGGTCCCGCTAGCGCTCGTTTTGGAAGTCAAGCGGTAGGTGGAGTTGTCAATGTAGTGTTATCCCCACTGCGATCGGGAACATCATCGGGTAGCATCGGGTTGGATACGCATGGGCGATTTACAGCGACGTCTTCGACGACCTGGGGCCGCGATGATGCGCCATGGCAATTGGGGTTGGATGCGCATCGGTTTGTCAATCGCATTGATGATAACGGGGATGGCATGACGGATGCCCCCACAATTGAACGAGTTGTTGGCACCCTAAGGCATCAGCGCAGCACGGAAAAAAGGCAATGGCGTTCCACGTTGCGTGGTTATGCAGAAAAACGCTTTGGTGGAGCGATGGCATTTACGGAAGAAGACCGTGGCACCTCCAATCGCTATGGCGAACGCATCGATCTGTTGCGTGGCGAATGGCTCTTGGGCGGCGCTCCTCGCGATGCGAAAGGCATGACCTTTCAAGGAGGCTTGTCATTCCATGGACAAGAGTCGAATTATGGCCTTACGGCATTCGATGCTCGAGAGTACACAGCCAATGCGGAGGCGTTCCACAGTGGCTGGAGTTGGAAGGAAAACCGTCGGATTACTGCGGGTATGAGCATACTGTGGGATAACTATCAAGACGATACCCCGGCTGATTCCGATATGAATGTGTTGGTTCCAGCGCTGTATGTGGAGCACACCGGGTCTTCCGATGAAGGCAACGGGGGGTACAAAAGGTTTACTTGGATTCATGGCCTGAGGATTGAGAAGCCTTCCAATGCAGGCGTCATCATTGCACCGCGGATCAACTTCAAGTGGTCTCCGTCCAACACGCTTGATTTTCGACTCAACGCGGGTCGAGGTTATCGCCGCGTGCATTTGTTTACTGAAGAACATGCGGCACTCGATGGGTCGCGTGCTGTTCTGCAGCCCACACAGGGGTTGCGTCCCGAGTCCAGTTGGAATACGAACCTCAGCGTTGCTTGGTATACTGGTGATGACACGTATCGCACCACGGTCTCTGCTCATGCGTTTACGACCGTCTTTACCGATCGGATTTATGCGGACTACGACAGCCTTCCCAATGCCATCGTTTATCGCAACATCGATGGAGTGGGGTGGAATAGAGGCGTGGGTATGGATGTGGTTTTTAGTGGATTCAATGGTTGGTCTTCTACGTTAGGGGCGACGCTGCTGCGCTCCCAACTGCTTGAACAATCAGATGAGTCTTGGTCCATCAAAGAATGGCAAATGGCACAGGATGTTGAGTTCGCGCCCCACTTCACAGCAAACCTTGGGTTGGGTTATCGGTGGCGGGATTGGGGGGTCAACATGTCCGGCCAACACGTAGGAGTCATGCGCTTGCCTTATTACAGCGATGACGAGCCGGATGCCAGCGAACCTTTTCAGCTCATTCATTTGAGTCTGCACAAATCGTGGTCTCCGAAGAAAAACGGAAAGCGCTCGGGGATGATGAATACGCTAACGGTTGGTGTGAAGAACTTGACCAATACGACGCAATCGCGTCCGATTATTGCTTCAGACTCTCCCTTTAGCGCGGATTTCGATGCGTCGCGCATCTATGGACCCATCGAGCAGTCTCGGTTCTTTGTGAAAATGGCCTGGTCGCACTAAGACGGCGTCTTGGTTTCCTTCGCTGAACAGGAAGGCCTTTAGCCTTTTTGATTTTGGCTTTTAAAACGTTTCATTCCGTCCGTTCTCAAGGCCCGGTGTTTCGTGGTACGTCCTTTGACCCGTTTCCTCCACATGTGAAATGAACTTCGCTTCATGTGGCGTCGCATCAGCGCGCGAACGTGATTCTCTTTGAGGCCAAATTGGAGCTCAATGGCTTCAAAGGGTGTGCGGTCTTCCCAAGCCATTTCAATCACGCGATTGATTGAATCTTCATCGAGATTCCGCGGCATTTCATTTTTTAAATTTTTCGGCTCAAAAGGCAGCATATGCAAACAACAACGTTGAGCCCATGATGTTTTCACAACGATGCGATTTCAAATCACGGTTGTTTCTCAAAAAAAAGAGGTTTAGCTTCACTTCCTTGCTGAAATTGTCAGGACACGAATTCATCAATTTCACGTGAGGGTTATTAAGTTCACCTGATGTCTATCATACCTAAGACCGGTTTTGCCGGATTGCGAGAAAACTGGCAGAGCGATCTTTTGGCGGCTCTGAGCGTCTCGCTCGTTGCGCTTCCCCTAGCCCTAGGTATTGCTGTAGCGTCTGATGTTGAACCCATCGCAGGCATCATCTCGGCCATTATAGGAGGGGTGGTGACGACTTTCTATCGTGGAAGTTACTTGGCCATCAATGGTCCTGCGGCAGGTCTCATTGCGGTCATTTTGGCTGGCATTGCATCCCTTGGACACATCAACTTTGTGCTTGCGGCCATCGTTGTTAGCGGCGCACTCCAAGTGGTGTTGGGTTTGCTGAAGTTGGGGCGTCTTGCCGATGTTTTTCATTCCAGCGTCATCCATGGGATTCTTGCGGCCATTGGTTTGATTATCCTGGGGAAGCAAATCCATTTTGCGTTGGGAACGGGGATTCAGGCAGAGGGAGTGATTCAATCGTTGATGGATGCGTTCATTCACTTCGATCAATCGAATCCGTTTGTGCTCATGATTTCTGCGGCGGGACTGATATTCTTGATTTGGCATTCGCAAATCAGCTATAAATTCTTCCATTTCCTTCCGGCTCCGATGTGGGTGCTGCTGGTGTCGTTGCCCTTTGTTTTCTACTTCGGGTTCACGGATGCGCACAGTTTGGATTTCTTTGGAACAGCCTACGATGTCGGTCCGCATCTTTTGGTTCGAATCCCCAACAACATTTGGGATGCCATCATCTACCCCGATTTTTCCAAGGTCAACACCCTTCCTTTTTGGGGCACTGTGACGATGATCACGCTGATTGCGAGCATCCAATCATTGGCCATGAGCAAGGCCGTGGATAAGCTGGATCCGTATAAGCGCCGTACAGACCTCAATAAGGATTTGATTGGCATTGGTTTGAGTACCATGATTTCAGGAGCCTTAGGAGGGCTTCCGATTATCACGGTCATCGTTCGGAGTTCCGTCAACGTCCACAACAACGCCAAGACCAAGTGGTCGAATCTGTATCACGGCATTTTCTTGATGATTTTTGTGTTTCTCGCCACGCCCATCATTCAAAAAGTCCCGCTATGTGCTTTGGCCATTTTGTTGGTGTTCACCGGATTTAAATTGGCTTCTCCCAAAGTCTTCAAAGCGATGTATGCCAAAGGCGTGGAGCAGCTCATTTTCTTTGTTGGTACGATTGCGATTACGCTGACAGCAGGGCTCTTGTGGGGGATTTTGGGGGGGTTGTTTCTGGCTTTGGCGACGCACTTTCTTTTGGCCAAGGTGGGGCTTGTCGACTTCTTCAGAATGATCTTTTATTCTGGATCTAAGCTGTCCGCCATGAAGGATGGTTCCTACGATTTGAAGGTCAAAGGGATTGCGAATTTTTTGTCCGCCATTGCCTTGGATAAGCTCCTCGCCATGGTTCCTTCCGGGGCTGATGTTCGCATTGATTTGACGGGAGCTCGTCTGGTTGATTTGTCGATTCAGGAAAACCTACAAGCCTTCCAAAGTTTGCACGGCTCTCAGGGCGGAACAGTGACGATTTCGGGCCTGGAACCGCACATTTCATCGACTAGCCACAAGCTCGGATTGAAGGTCCTGACGTCTTCAGCCCACCGTCTAACGGCGCGGGAAAAGAGGTTGGAGGAAATGGCCAAATCCCACGGATGGAGCTTTGAACCGGAACCCGAGGGCAATCCTGATTTATACGAGTCGTTTTATTTCTTCAAATCGCGTCCGCTCGATGAGATGACCGACCGCATATCGGGGAAGGAAGGAGATATTCATTGGGAGTTTTACGACGTGAGCTTTGATGAAGGCGCCTACATGGCTTCTGAAGCGTACAAAATCACACTGGGTTGCGTGGTCGTGCCCTACGAGATTCCCAAATTCATCATTGAGAAAAAGGGGCTCTTCGACCGCATGGTTCCCATTGCATCCCACCGGGACATTGATTACGTCATGTATCCCCAGTTTTCTCCGAGTTTTGTTGTCAAAGTGGAAAACCGCGCTGCATTCGACCAATTCATGACAGAAGAATTCCGTCAGCTCATTCAGGCGAGTCAATTCCATCGCTTGGAGAGCAATGGAAGTGCGCTACTGATCTTCAATGATCAATTCAAACTAGCCGATCTCAAAGAGTACAATCGCTTGATTTCATTTTCAACGAAATTGCGTGAGATTTTGAAGAAGTGAGCATGCGGATTTGAACGCTCCACCTTTGAGGTAGGATGCAGTCCTGTTTTTTTTTTTAAAATGAATCCTCTAATTTTGATTCATGACGTATTCACGAATCATCCCGGCTTTAGCTGTTTTGCTCTTCCTGTTGCCAACCTACGTCCAGTCCCAATCCCCGTGTGAGTGGTTTGACCACAATGGGGACGGCTTCATTGGAGCCAATACTTGGGTGTATGCTTTGGGACAGTACGATACGGCAGGGGAGATGGATGTTGACAGTTCTGGATGGGTCGATGTGCGTGATTTGCTCGCATTCATTCCATTTGCTGGCGCGTCCTGTCCTGTTGAGTGGTACGACACTTCCACCGGTCACATCGAAGGACTGGTCCTTACTGAGTTCGCAGTGCATGAAACGGAACTCGCAGGCATGTCAGACAACATTCCAGCCGGATCCATTACGTATCGCCTTTACGCAGAGATGTCCCATGATGAAGATGTCATCTTAGCCGTTTATGGTGATGATGAAGACCCATTGACGATTTCATCGGATGGCACTTTTTACGGATTTGGAGGAGACTTCGGTACGGTCGTTGTCGATGACTACAACGCCGTTTTCAGCGCTATTTTCCCAGCATATCCGTTCACCACCCTGTTGAGTTGTGGACGCCTTCCGGGGGAAGACCCCGATGGATTGCTCACGAGCCACGTATCCCATTGGCAAGCGCTGCTTGAAGATTTGGATGTGAATGGGGACATGGTCTTATCTGATGCCACAGGGGGTGCATGGTTCAACAGCGGCTTGCAAATTCCCGCACAACAAGATGGCTTGGTCTTTATCGGCCAATTCACCGTGGTCGATGGTTCGACGCTAGAAGGTACCCTCAACCTGTTGGCTAAGACCGAACTGGAAGAAGGGCAAGGCATTGAATTCGCGGAGGGGTTGACCTTCTCTTCGGATGAGTTGGATGTTTTGGGATGTATGGATGCCGCCGCCACCAATTACAACCCGGCTGCGACCATCGCGTTTGGCGTGTGCTTCCTTCCGGGTGACTTCAATGAAGACGGCGCCTATACTGTGGCCGATTTGCTAACGCTCCTGGAGTTGTTTGGCTGTGACAACTGTCCAAGCGGCGACCTCAACAACGACGGCATTGTTTCGGTGCAGGACATCTTGATCTGGCTCGGCTATTTTTAAGCTATTCACTCGTTTCGCGGGCATGGAAAGGCTCAGAGTGCACGAGGGCGCTTGGGGTTGACACCACAAGAAGTTGCAGCGTCGTTTCATACCTTGCTTGACGATGATCGATACAAACTCTTTGGAATCCTCCGGGAACAAGGCCTATTCTTCCGCGTGTTTGATCGGATTTGCTTTGCTAATGGTGGTGCCTGGTATGGCCCAGGAGGCTCCCATTGCCTGGCCCGAGAAAGTCATCATAGAAATTTCCCCTTCGAGCTATTGTGCTGGCAAGGAGATGTTGCAGGAGGATTTGGCCTTTGAATTTTCAAAAGCATTGGCGTCAGAGCTAGTCGTTCTGGAACGTGGCAAAGTGCAAAAAGCAATTGAGGACGAACTGCGGGAGGGCATGCAGGCGACCTTCGATCCAGGTTCAACAGTGGATGCCGGGTACTTTGAAGGGGCTGATGGAGTCGCCGTTTTGGCTGTGAGCTGCTCCAGTGGGCAAACGAAATGTGCAGTGACTCTTTCAGATGTCGCCTCGGGCCGCAGGGTGTATTCCGAGTCTTTTGTCGCCAATGATGTCACCAATGCGCTCGCCATGCTCTCATTGGATCTGGAATTGAGTAAGCAGGAGCAGGGCCACGAAGCTTTCTTTGCGAAATACACGCAGCAACAGCTCAAAAACAGTGTTTTCTCCTTGCGTGATGCCGACGTGTTCGCAGCCCGTAAGTGGGAGAGTGAAGCGGAATATGGCTTGTACAGAAGTCTGAGTTCGTTCGTGTCCAAGAAGGAACTGAACGTGTCTTCACCGATTTCAGTGTCGATGACGACCAACGGTTTTGGCAGCCATTTTTTTGAGGTGCAGTGCGATGGAATGCGCGAAAGGAGCCTCTTGCAACATGTGGAATCTGAGCTCGCGCGTTCCGTTGGTATCGAGCCGATCCGTTACCACCAACAGAACATTCAAACGCAAATCCAAGGGGAGTGGTCGGTTTTTCTGTTGGTCAATCCCGCATTGAAGATCCGATACTGGGGCAGTCCGGCTGAAATACGGGAGCCGTTTCGCGGTCATCTAAAACAAGCTCCTCGCGGGGATTACACATTTTTCAGCCAGGAGCTCATGGTGGGGAATTACGAGCATGATGAGGTGGATTTGGTGCGTGGAACTTCCCGGTCGATGCTCACGTCTTTGATGTGCTCTTCCGTCGTTCCTGGCTCGGGAATAACATTTGGGACGTATGGCGATTCGCAACTGCGGTATCATCCTTTTGTGGTCTACGGATTTGCGATCATTGGGGCCATCTGCTTCCAATCCTCGCGTTCTCAATATGCCGACTACAAGATTGCGTCAACGGCTGAAGACGCTGAAATACTGTACAGTAGAGCCAATCGAATGAATCAAATTGCGCTGGTTTCCAGCGGGGTTTCAGGATTGGCGTGGGCTTGGAATCTCACGGACACGTATCGAAAAGTGCACGATCACGCTCGTCAAATCAGGGAATTCATGAACCGATGAAAAAACTCATTTGGATGTTTTTCACCTTCAGCGCTGTGCTCGTGGCGGGCTGTTTTGGCGAGCCGATCTCCTGGGATTTGCCGCACGAGAACCCGTTGGATCCTGCCATCAATCCTTCGGCATCCTTGCCTCAGGTTCAGTCAACGTTGATCTTGAGCAACAGTGAAGCGTTACTGCGCGGTCAGTTGGTACCGTACAGCCCGTCATTCAACGGCTTGGTCGCGTTGGAATGGAGAGCGGAGGGAGGCGACTGGGCGCGCGTGGCAGCTTCCGAAAACTCGCTGGGCGCATTCGACTCACCGTTGTCGGATTTGACCCCCGGAGCGACCTATGCTTCCCGTGCAATCATGATGTTGGAAGAGGTGGAATTGGCGAGCGAAGAACGCTTGTTTTTCATGCCTTTTGAAAATGAAGAACTGGGGTGCACGGATCAGGGAGCGTGCAATTATGATCCCAATGCCACCTTCAACGATGGCTCGTGCGAATTTGAGGTGACCTATTGGTTGGATTTGGATGAAGATGGATTCGGAGATGAAGGGATGCAGCCCGTTTCGGATTGTCCGCCATTGCCGGAAAATGCTGTCATGAATGGAACGGATTGTGATGACGCGTTGTCGAGTGTTTATCCGGGAGCTGTCGCCACGGCTGAAGGAGTTGACAATGATTGCTCCGGTGAAATTGAAGACGATGAGGAACTTCCGAACATTGCTTTGCCAAGCATCTCCACGAATGCACCGGGATCGATCACCGCTTCAAGCGCCGTCTCAGGTGGAACGATATCGGATGAAGGCGGCGCGTCTGTCACCTCAAGAGGCGTTGTCGTCTCAACAAGCGTGAATCCGACTCTGGAAGATGATGTGTTCTATTCAGGCGATGGCGGTGGGTTCTTCACCACGAACATCATGGGATTGGAAAGTTCAACAACGTACCATGTACGTGGCTTTGCCACGAATCAGGGCGGCACCGCTTATGGCGCTTCTGAGGCCTTTACGACCTCGAGTCCGCCACCGATCTTAGTGGACCAATGGAACTGTGAATCCCTTGCGGGTGTCACCAGCTCCTTTTATTACTGGGATTTTTCGTCTTACGAAACGGCGCCTTGGATTGTCGCAAACAACGGCTATGTTGGAAGCTGCTGGCGCGCTCCCAATGATGAAATCGGCAATACCCTGGTGGGGGGGTCGCATTACGTGGAGTTTCCATTGACGTTCGGAGGGAATGGGTTCTTGGAATTTTGGTTGAATAGTGCCAATCCAGGTTATCCCAACACCATCCCGAATTTTTACGTGGATGGATTCCTACTTGAAGCGCCCACCATGATCGCCGGTTCCACATCCGGATTTGAGTGGATGCAAGTACGGACGGCCGATATTTCAGCGGGCGCGCATACGATTCGCATTGAATTTACCAGTGCCTACTACGTTTACTCCATCGATGAAATCGATGTGTTTGAATACCCCTGAAGCGGCATGTGTTCGAAAGAATGCGCTTTTCCGTGTATGATTTCTTCATGTAGGTGAATGATTGCTGATGCTGGATCACGTTAGTTTGA
>CALGEI010000028.1 GCA_937881575.1 uncultured Flavobacteriales bacterium
AGTTGTTGGATGGTGACCGTTCGTTGGTGCGCCCTTTGATGGTGCGGCATTGATTGCGACTGACGACATGAGAGCCTGTAAGGCCTGAACGGCGCATCACTTGAGTGCGGCCAGGCGGCTGCAAGCCTCCTCGATGACGCTAAGGGTCAAGTCGCGGTGCGTGACAAAGCGTACTTTTGTTGGGCCAAAGGCAAAGCAGGCGATGCCTTCTTCTGCAGCTTTCGCCACAAAGGCATCGGCGCTCTCTCCGTTTGCGACTTCTACGATGACAATGTTGGTCTGAACCGTTTCCACCGAGGCAACGGCATCGGAATTGTTCAGCGCTGCAGCCAACAACTGCGCATGCCGGTGATCTTCGGATAGGCGGGGCAATTCATGATCGAGCGCATGCATGCACGCAGCGGTCAATCCTCCAATTTGACGCATGCCACCCCCCAAGACTTTGCGGGTGCGATGGGCTTCTTCGATGAAGGGCTTGGAGCCCAATACCACCGATCCCACGGGTGCGCCCAATCCCTTGGAAAAGCAAATGGAGATGGAATCGAAAAGCTGTCCATAGGCTTTCCATGCCGCCGCGTCGGGCACGCTATTGCCATGACGTTGGACCATGGCGTTCCAGCAACGGGCTCCGTCGAGATGCAAGGGCAAGTGATGGGCTTTACAAGCTTGCGAGAGTTCGCTGAGCTGCTGCATTTCCCAAACTGAACCGGCTCCTTTATTGACCGTGTCTTCTACGCAGACCAGCGAGGTGCGGGAATAATGGCTGTCGGCGGGGTTGATTTCGGCCATGGCTTCTGCTGCCGTAAACCGTCCCCGGTCGCCGTGTAGCAAGCGCATCGAAGCACCGGAGTTGCGGGCAATTCCACCGCCTTCATAGTTGTAGATGTGGGACAACCGATCGCAAATAACTTCGTCGCCCGGCCGCACGTGGACATTGATGGCAATTTGATTGGTCATCGTGCCCGATGGGCAAAACAACGCAGCTTCGTGACCGAAAAGATCAGCGCAGCGCTCCTGAAGCGCTACCGCGCTTGGATCTTCAGCAAACACATCGTCACCGGTCGGTGCGTTGTGCATGGCTTGAAGCATGGCTGAAGTGGGGCGGGTCAGGGTGTCGGAACGGAAGTCAATCATGGTGGTCGGGTCAATACGGAAATCAGTCTACGTTTGCCAAAGCTAAGTTCCGCAGATGCCGGTTGCAACGCTCTGTCGTTATCTTGCTTCATCAAACGATAAAAATCGCCACATGACCTTGAATTCATCGAACGCACTTGTTTTTCGATTCGCGCTGTGCGCATTGACCTGCGCCACCGCGGTGCAGTCCCACGCCAAAGAAGGCATGTGGATTCCCACGTTATTGCAAGCGGTAGAAGGCGATATGCAGTCCATGGGCATGCACCTCTCAGCGGAAGATATTTACAGCATCAACAACGGCAGTCTCAAGGATGCGGTGGTCCATTTCAATGGCGGCTGCACCGCAGAAATGATCAGTTCTCAAGGGTTGTTGTTGACCAATCACCACTGTGGTTTTGGACAAATTGCATTCCACAGCACGGTCGAAAATGATTACCTCACCGATGGGTTTTGGGCCATGAGCCGTGAGGAAGAGTTGGTCAACCCCGATCTGGTGGCCACCTTCATTGACCGAATCGTGGACGTGACGTCCGAGCTGTTGGGAGCTGAAGACCTCGAAGCGGCCAAGCAACAACTGATCGAAGCGGCCATTGCGGGAACCGATTTGGAGGGCAGCGTAGTCGCCTTTGATTTTGGCAATAGCCACTATCTGATCACCACTCGAACCTATCGGGATGTGCGCCTCGTCGGAGCACCGCCCTCAGCAGTGGGTAAATTTGGCGGCGACACAGACAACTGGGTGTGGCCGCGTCACACGGGAGACTTCAGCATGTTCCGCATCTATGCCAACGCCGATAACGACCCAGCGGATTACGATGAGAGCAATGTCCCGTACCAACCGGCGCATCATTTCCCGGTCAACATCGGCGGGGTGGAAGACGGGGATTTCATGATGGTGTTTGGATTTCCTGGGACAACGGAACAGTACCTGACGCGCGACGCCGTCGACCATGTGGTGAGCCGACTCAACCCCATGCGCATCGCCATGCGGGACGCCTCTTTGAAGGTGATCAACGCAGCACGATCGCAGTCTCCAGCCATGAAAATTGCCTATGCGGACAAGCAAAGCTCAGTAGCCAATGCCTGGAAAAAATGGATCGGTCAGAACAAAGGGTTGTTGGAGTTGGATGCCTTGGGCAAAAAAGCGGAACTGGAAGCGGAATTCAATC
>CALGEI010000029.1 GCA_937881575.1 uncultured Flavobacteriales bacterium
CGCTCAATCGTCTGCGCCCGATCCGGCCCAACAGAAACGATGGAGATCGGAGTCGCCATTTCCTTTTCGACCATCGCGATGTAGTTGGTCAAGGATTCAGGCAGCGCCGCTTCCGTGGTGGCACCGGTCAAATCTTCCTGCCAACCCCCGTGATTTTTGTAATCCGGTGTGACCTCGTCAGGTTCGATGCCGTAGGGCAAGTTGTGTGTGGTGGCTCCTTCGTATTGGTAGCTATGGCATACGGGGATTTCATCGAATCCGCTCAACACGTCAGCTTTCATCATGGCGAGTTGGGTCACCCCATTGACGCGGCACGCGTAGCGCAATTGTACCAAATCTAGCCAGCCGCAACGCCGCGGGCGTCCGGTGGTGGCGCCAAATTCGCCTCCAGCTTGTCGCAACGCTTCACCCGTAGCGTCGAGCAATTCCGTAGGGAACGGTCCACTGCCTACGCGGGTGCAATAAGCTTTGAAGATGCCGATGACTTCGCCAATGCGACCCGGTCCCACCCCCAATCCGTTGCAAGCTCCGGCGGCGATGGTGTTGGAAGAGGTGACAAAAGGATACGTACCGAAATCAATGTCCAACATGGTGCCTTGTGCACCTTCCGCCAAGACCCGCTTGCCAGCGTCGAGCGCTTCGTTGAGGTAATGCTCGGTGTCGATGAGTTGAAGTTGGCCGAGTTCCATGGCCGCTTCCATCCATTCGGTTTCAACACTCTCGAGGTCGAATTCAAAGTCCGGGAATTGTTGGAGGAGACCAAGGTGCTTTTTGCGCAGCGCTTGGTAGCGTTCGTTGAACTTCCCGCTGGTCAGATCTCCAACACGCAATCCATTGCGCCCCGTCTTGTCCATATAGGTCGGTCCAATGCCTTTGAGCGTGGAACCGATTTTAGCCTTGCCTTTGGCCTGTTCCGATGCGGCATCGAGTAACCGGTGGGTCGGGGTGATGAGGTGCGCGCGACGGCTGATCAACAGCTCCGGTCGCGGATCCACACCCGCAGCCAACAACTCGGTGATTTCCCGCTTGAAAATGATGGGGTCAATGACCACGCCATTGCCCACTACGTTTTTGGTTCCCGGGCGAAAAACGCCGCTGGGAATGGTATGCAACACGTGCTTCTTGCCGTCAAAAATCAAGGTGTGTCCGGCATTGGGCCCGCCCTGAAAACGCGCGATAATATCATATTTCGGGGTCAGGACATCGACAATTTTGCCTTTGCCTTCATCTCCCCATTGCAAGCCCAAGAGCACGTCAACCTTCATGCGTTCTGAATGAATTCGAAAGATGCAAAAATGCTATAAAGCGTTGGAGAATCCCAAAGGAAAAACGGGATGTTATGAACGGCAACTGATTTTTAAAAGGAAGTTCCGTGGATCTTCCAGACTGGGCCGTTTTTCAATCGTTCTTGTATTTCAGCAAGTCGATTGTTCGGGATGTAGATGGTGTTGTGATTGCTGGGGGTATCGATGGGTTGCAAGACCCTTTCGAAAGGTGAGTACAGGTAGCTAGCGTATCCAGCTTCTAGTAACGTTTGATGGATGTCAATATCCTCTTTTCCATAGCGTCGCCCAGAACCATTCAATTCAATAACAAGACCGAGAATTTGATGTGGCTTGTTGATTAGTTGATGGCCCCCTTGAATCACTTCGCTTTCGAATCCTTCGACATCGATTTTCAGAAAAATTTCCTTGCAATTTATCATGAGGCTATCCAACGTTATCACAGGAACTTGAATGCCCGCTTCTCCCCGCGTGGCAACATGATTGACGGTGTCTCTATCTGAGGTGAATTTTAGCATTCCCGGGGATGACCCTACACCATTGTTGTGCAATTGGCATCGTCCTTCAACGCCATTTAAAAGCACATTTTCTTCCAATGACTTAAAAGTCGATGGAAGTGGTTCGAAACCATGTGATTTGCACCCAATTTCGGAACTCGCGAGGATTGAATAGGAACCAATATTTGCACCGACATCAAGGAATAAATCGGTTGACCGCATGGCATGAAGTAAAAAACCCATGTCATTGAATTCATGCAATCCACAATAAATATTCCCTGTAGCGCCAGTCATTCCCCTTCTTACCCTAAGCTTACTGTGGGATGCGAATTTCACATCGATAGAAGAACGCATGCGAGAGGCAATTTGCCACCAAATAAAATTAAGGATGGTTTTACCCAGACGTTTTCTCGCTAAAGGGTGATCAAGCCAGTATTTGAAAATTTGCCTCATTGCCTCATTATGATTTCGTCCGCTTCCGCGCGTAAATGTTCAAATTGTGGTGCAACACCTCGATGTCAAATAGCTCCTCCAATGTGGCCTTGATCTGCTGGATGCGCGGGTCACAAAACTCAAGCACTTCGCCGGTGTCGGCGAGGATGACGTGGTCGT
>CALGEI010000030.1 GCA_937881575.1 uncultured Flavobacteriales bacterium
CAAGCATCATCAACAGATCATCTTCATTCAGGCGATCCTGCAAGCCAAATAAGCCCTCAGAAGCATTGTGCGTTTCGAAGTAATCCAACGTGTGCTTTGTATTGCCAATCAACGACTCAAATTCAGCTCGATAGGGCGAAAAATTAACTCCTCCGTGCATGAACAACTGCAGGTTTGGCCAAACCTCTCCCAATGTAGAGGCTCCTGAGCGCTCCAAAACGCGTTTCACAACCACAAGCATCCAGCTTGGAATTCCCGCCAGAATACGGACGTCTTCATCCATGGTTGCCAATGCCATGGCATCCACTTTTTCTTCCCACCCGTCCATCAACGCGATATCCCGATGTGGCGTCCGCCTCGACTCGACCCATATCGGTAAATTATCGACTAGAATAGCGCTCAAATCTCCCGTGTAACCATGCGACCCTAACTCCATCAAAGAGGAAGAGCCTCCTAACACCAGATGCTTCCCTCCATACAGTTTGGAAAGTGGGCGGGCGTCACTGAATAAAGCCAGCAGGTCTTGCCCTCCCTTGAAATGACATCCAAAAAGTGCACTGCGCGTTACGGGGAGGTACTTGCTTCGCTGTGACGTTGTCCCCGAACTCTTGGCAAACCAAGGGGTCTGGCCTGGCCACAACACATTGTGCTCTCCATTGCGTGTCCGATCAATCCACGGCTTGATTTCATCGTACGTGCGAATGGGAACATTGCGCTGAAAGTCCTGCAATTTTCGCACAGAATCAAAACCATGCTCCTTTCCAAAGGATGTGTTTCTTCCCGCAACGAGGAGGTTCGAAAACACAGAACGCTGGACTTCAACCGGCATGGTACGCACCATTTCGATGTTGACCATGCGGCGGCGAATAAACCAACGGAAAACAGAATTTAGCGGCATGTTCTGCGATTCAATACCCAATGTATGAAATGCGCGCACATCATTCGCGCTTTCTCAAGAACTATTGCGAAATGGCCTTAAGCAAAAACTTTTTCGATAGCCACCAGCGCCTCGTCAATATCAGCCTCAGTCGTGTAACGTCCGAATGAAAACCTCAGACTAGCCCGTTCACTGTCATGAAATTGAAGCGCACGCAATACGTGAGACCCCAAAACTGCCCCGCTTGAACAAGCGCTGCCACCGGAACAAGCAACCCCCTCTAAATCCAATAAAAAGAGCGCCATCCCGTTTTTCGGGTGCGGTGGAAATGAAACATTCAAGACCGTGTACAGACGACTTGAATCATCTGAATTTCCATTGAATCGAATGTCACTAAATAAGGACTTTAAACCCGTCACCATTTGAGCCTTCAATGCACGAATATGGCGCTCATGCTCGTTCAAGTCATGATAAGCCATTTCCATGGCTTTTGCCAGCCCTACAATCGAATGAATGCTCTCTGTTCCAGCGCGAACAGCACGTTCTTGGCTCCCTCCCTCAATTTGTCCCCCCACGTTTAAACCTTCTGCGATATACAAAAACCCGATGCCCTTTGGGCCGTGAAATTTGTGTGCTGAACAGGTAACGAAGTCAATCGGCAGCTTCGACAGATCAAAGGGATAATGACACATGGTCTGCACCGTATCCGAATGAAAAAGCGCTCCATGCTCCTTGCACAACGTTCCGATTCTATCTAAATCTTGCAACACACCCACCTCGTTGTTCGCATGCATCAGACTAACCAACGTCTTGGGACCGGACGATAAGAGCGCAGACAAGTGTTCCAAATCCACTGTGCCGTCTGAAAAGTGGTTCACCAATTCCAAGACAATGCCTTCACTTCGAGCCAATGATTCGGCTGTTTTAATCACCGCACTGTGCTCAGCTGCAGACGTAATGATCCGTTGACATTTCAAATCTCG
>CALGEI010000031.1 GCA_937881575.1 uncultured Flavobacteriales bacterium
CCCAGTCACCGTTCGTGACCAGCGGTATCCGAGTCGGCACGCCGGCGGTCACCACCCGCGGCATGAAGGAAGCGGACATGGCGCAAATCGTGGATTGGATCGATGCGGTGATTTGCTCACCGGAAGACGACGCCGTGATTGGTCGTGTTGGCGAAGCGGTGCGCATGCGGATGCGGGACTTGCCTTTGTTTGAGGGGTGATACGAGGGCTACCCCTCATCCACTCGCTCCACACTCCACACCCCCGGCACGTCGAGCAACTTCGCCTGAAGCTGCTTGAGGTGGTCGGTGTCGGTGACCAACACCTTCACGCGGCCTTCAAACGTGCCGTCGCTGGAGTCGAAGCTGATGGCGCGCATGTTGACGTTCATCGCGTCTGAAATGACGCCGGTGGCTTCGTAAGTCCTATTGAATTAAATCTAAGAATTTGGCTACGGACTCCAAATTCTCTTGCTCGATTTTTTCAAGTTCTTCGCGCACGCGATTTCGAGTTAACATGGCTCTGGGGAGGTCTAGCCACCCATATGCAATGCCGCTTTTCAGCGATGGGAAGTCATTCCAGAACTGTAGTTTCGAAATGCCTTTCGTAGGAATTATTACCACTACACAGCCGCACAAAGCCGCTGCGTACGCGCAAAATGACTCGGAATCATAGGAAACAACAAGTCTCACTCTATTGAACAGATACGACATATGCTGGATTCCCCGCCGGCACTCTTCATCCAAAAACTTGCTTCGGGGAGGGTGTCTGCGGCTTTTGAATGCGTATGGATTTTTAAGATAGCCTTTTCGGACTATATGGGCAAAAGGTATGTCTCTCTTATTCTGCCGATTCTGCAGGATTTCTGCATTTATCATTCGGATGTGCAAAAGGCCATGCGATTTCCGGTTTAGAGGGGTGTGGAAAGGACCATATTGGAATATAAAATCATCAAGTCCGTATTGAATAGGGGAAGAGCGCTCGCCCTCTTTGTACAAGATCCATCGGGTGACCTTTCTAGCTTTGAAAGGATTGTCCGAAATTATTTCCGGATAGATGGCCATTGTCTGATCATCAATGGCATGGTTGAACGGCGTTCCGATGACCCAATCCAAAACAGAGGCCTCTGAATGGGGGAAAGTTGATTTGCACGCTATTGAAGTTTCGAACCCCTGTGTAGCCAATAAATGGGCAAGATAGTGCAACACCATTATGCCACCATGCGCTTCGCTATAGTCTGGTGCTGCGACGATGAATTTCATTTGATTTTGCGTGCTGGCATTCCGACATACGTGCCAGGCTCGGTAATGTCATTCGTTACAACGGCTCCGGCTCCCACGGTAACATGATCGCAAATTGAAACACCCGGTAATATGGTGCATGCCGTACCTAGAAAGACGTGATTGCCAATTCGCACGTTGCCACTGACGGAAACTTTAGGAGAGGCGGTAAAGTAATCTCCTATGATACAGTCGTGGCTTACACCGGCGTATATATTCACTTGCGCAAAGGCACCAATCGTAACATGAGCGGTTAGCGTGGCGAATTGCTGTATGGTTGTTCCAATCCCAATGCGACAATCCTGTCCGACTAAGGAGGATGGGTGAATCAGTTTAGGGTATGAAACCTGAGCCCCCAATCTATTGACGAGAGATTCGCGAAGCTCACCCTCTCCGAGTCCGATGTACGCGTGGATAATTTCGCCTTGCGCACAAATGTCCTCCAAATCATACAAGGGTGTCAAGGCGTTGTCAACTCCCAAGAACTCCGTATCAACAAAATAGGAGATCAGCTCGCGTTTGATTCCGGTAGCCATCAAAGTTTCAGTTATTTCGCGAGCCATTCCTCCCGCTCCGAGAACTGCAATCTTACTCATGGCAGAAGAACTTTATTCAACAGGGCTCCAATGGTGTTGATTTCTGTGGAAGTGAGCGAATGAAAAACAGGCAAGCACAAAATCCTTGATGCGATCGAATCGGAATTTGGGCAGTTGTCTGTTCCCCAGTTGTTAATCCGATTGAGCGATGGATAGAAATAACGCCTAGGAAAGACTTTCGCTTGTTCGAGTCGGCCCTTTACTTCGAGGCATTGCTGTTCGCTTTCGAAAATGACTGGATAGTAGGAGCAATTCCACTCCGAATTTTTGATTGGTGGCAGAAGAAAGTTTGAATTTTTCAGTACCTCCTCATAACCTTGAGCAATTTTCCTGCGCTGCGCCAAAATATCTTCGATGTACTTCCAATTGGCGATTCCCATCGCGGCATGAATTTCGCTGTTTTTCCCGTTGATACCGGCACCGTCGAATTGATTGGGCCCATTGTGGCCGAGGTTTCGCATGAGCGAAATACGTCGAAAAACCGCTTCATCACGACAGCTAACGGAGCCGCCTTCAACCGTGTGAAATAGTTTAGTTGCGTGCATGCTGCAGGTACTCACGTCGCCAAACTCGAAAATGCTACGCCCATTTACTGTCGTGCCAAAGGCATGGGCTGCGTCGTAAATCACCTTCAATCCATGCCGATCTGCGATAATCTGGATGGCTTCTACGTCGCACGGAGTTCCAAAACAGTGAGTCGCAATGATGCCAGTCACCTCTGGAGTGATGGCCGCCTCAATTTTTTCAGGATCGATGTTGTAGCCACTTTCTTCAATGTCCACATACACGGGCTCACAACCTTCCCATACAATGCTGCTGCTCGTCGCTACATATGAGAAAGGGGTAGTGATAATCTTTCCTTTCAATCCCAGCGCTTTGATAGCCAATTGAATTGCAATGGTACCATTCGAAACGAACAATGTCGGTATGTTCAATCTCCCCGACAATTTTGATTCCAAATCTCGAACCAGCGGCCCGTCGTTCGTCAGCCAATTTCGATCGAATATCCCTTGAACCAATTCTTGGTATTCCTCAATGGGCGGCAAGAATGGCTTCGTAACAGGAATCATTGCAGAAAAATACGAATGAAAAGTCAGGAATCTACCAGCCTTCACCCCTCATCCACCCGCTCCACACTCCACACCCCCGGCACGTCGAGCAACTTCGCCTGAAGCTGCTTGAGGTGGTCGGTGTCGGTAATGCTTGGGAAGGCTATTGTCTTTCTGCGGTTACATTCAATCGACCAATCCTAGCCCTGGAGGTGGGGTGTCCAAGAAATTCCTTCAGCTGATCAGTTGTGTTTTGGTCCTTTAAGTTCACCACTATAAAAGTAGCATTTCCCTCAAAGAACTTCACAATCCTCGAATTGTAGTCGTTGTACCATTGTTCAAGTATCTCTTGATCGTAAGGCAGTTTAGAGTAGCCGCTTGGTAAGGTTT
>CALGEI010000032.1 GCA_937881575.1 uncultured Flavobacteriales bacterium
AACCCCAGTGATTGTTGATGTATGTTTAGCCCCCTACGGGCTACTTTCAAAATCCTCGCATCTTCAACCGATGCGGGGATTTTTTTATCAGCAGGTTGAACCGAATGCTCCGAGTATTGCAAGCAGGTCGGCCGTGGTTGTTGTCCCGTCACTATTGAAATCAGCCGGGCTTTCGCCGATCCCAAATGTGCTCAGGAATAGCAGGATATCTCCCACTGCTACTAGGCCGTCATTGTTCATGTCATAGATGCAGTTTGCACAGCCGAGAGTCATGAGATTGAGGTGCGTCCATATTTGATCGTCTAACGAAGATGCAGCTAAGGCACTAACGCCAGCGCTCTCGCCCATGCGAATCAATACAAGACCCGAGCTTGGGGAGATGTGAATCTTCTGATCGTTTTTACCTAGTGCCATGCGCAAATCAATGGGGCCGCTCGGCACAATCGCTCCATCAAAGACCCATTGTGTTTGGGGTAACATGTGCGTAGCGCCTCCATTGAGCCACCACAAACTTCCGTAGCAAGCGTTGAATGGCTGAGTGGAATTGAAAACGTCAGAGAGGTAACCAGCATTGGTGATTAAACTATCACCGTTCCAGACGAAGTTGCGACTTGCGAGTAGACCAAAACGTGCCATGTCCCGCGCTGTGCTGACGACCACTTTATTGAACGGCTCCGAGGGAAAATTGATGTAATTGGCTGTCATGCCAAGGTGTTGTCGAATTCGATTGAAGAAGACAATGTTCAGTGGTTGGCCGGCCGCTGTTGAAATCACATCGGTAAGTAAGGTGTACGGTGCATTGTGATAGGCCCACCGTACTCCGGGTGGTTCAAGATAATGCAAGCAATCGGGCAGAGTACAATCGGGATCACCAGCGCTATCGTCGAGTCCGGTTGTCATGGTCAATTGATTGATGATTGAGATATTGTACTCATCCTCAGGAGGCATCGAGGTCCATCCTTCTCCAAGCCAATCTGCCGTGGCATCTTCAATGTTCAATAATTCTTCGGAAGCTAGAATGCCTATCAAAGCTGAAGTAACTGTTTTTCCCGCAGACGCCCAGTACCATAGACTGTCCATCCCTCCACCGTTGAAGTAAGCTTCGTGGGCTATTCGTCCTTCATGCAGAATGATCAACCCTCGCGTACCGTTTGCTTCCATGAATGCATCGAGCGAATCCAATCGATCGGGACACCAACCCAAAGATTCCGTTATGTCCACCGTTTCCCAAGGTCCCTCGTTTGGGGGTACATACGTTTGTCCGATTCCAATCAACGGACAAAGCAGGGACAGATAACTGATAAATTTCCGCATCATTCGAAGTGTCAAATCCAGATTGTGCTGCAACAAGGTACAGATATCTACGAGGATTAGGACTCTTCGAAGTACAACCCAAAACCGCCTCCATTTGGCACAACAATGGGAACAACAGCAATTTGAAAGGCTCTGAAAGGCCTGTCATTGCTCGATAGTTCATAGCCCCCTACGGGATACAAAAGCGCCTGCAAGTCATTGATTTGCAGGCGTTTTCATTTAGTGTCTCCCA
>CALGEI010000033.1 GCA_937881575.1 uncultured Flavobacteriales bacterium
TCTGCAACTTGACACGAACTACACACAAAATCCGGATTTTTTTGAAAACACGCTGAAAGCAAACCAGCACACGTTGTAAGACGTTGATGCCCCTTTGGGCTATATTAGCTGTTACCAAATTCTCTTGATATGTTAAGCCGTCTCCTCTCCACCTTCTCGGTGATTTGCTTGGTATTCTTTTGCTCATTTGCAGGGATACACTCCGCACAAGCTCAGATTGAAGTCGATTACCCTTACAACCCTGATGATGACGGCGATGGATTGATCACCATCGATGATTTGATGGGCGTGCTTTCCATTTATGCCACGTCATTTGACCCGGCAGGACTGACCATTGATGGGGTGCCGTTGGAAGAATTCTTGACCGATCTACTGGTCCTCGTCGAGGCGTTACAAGCTCAGAATCCGCTGGTCGGAGTGACCCTGAGCGATGCCCAGCAGTTGGTGTTTGCTTTTGCCGACGGCGCGACCTTTGCATCGCCTTCATTGGCAGGAGCAGGGTTGCCGAACGCTTCAGGATTGGCAGCCGGTCAATTCATACGTTGGGACGGTGAAGGTTGGGTGGTGGCTCAGGCACTCGTTGGTTGCACGGATGCAGAGGCCTGCAATTACGATGCTGCTGCGACGGTTCACGACCCCCTTCGATGTTATTATTTAGATGGCTGTGGAATATGCGATGGTGATGGGCCACAAGAGGCGTGCGGTTGCAATCCCATCCCGGAAGGCGATTGCGATTGCGACGGCAACCAACTCGATGCCTTGGGTGTGTGCGGCGGTGGATGCGTTGAGGATGCCGACGGCGATGGCATTTGCGACGACGGTGATGCATGCGTGGGGGAAGCGGATGCTTGCGGAGTATGCAACGGTCCAGGAGCGGTGTACGATTGTGGTTGCAGTCCCATTCCGGAAGGCGATTGCGATTGCAACGGCACTCCAGATGTTGATGGCGATGGCATTTGCGATCCGATTGACGATTGCGTTGGAGCATTGGATGCTGCAGGTACGTGCAATGGCACGTGTTCGACAGATGCCGATGGGGATGGCATTTGCGATGACAATGGAGGGGATCCGTGCGACGGTACTTTGGATGCGTGCGGTGTGTGCAACGGACCGGGCCTGATCTATGCGTGCGGATGCACGGAGATTCCGGAAGGCGATTGTGACTGTTCGGGCAATCAACCCGATGCCGAAGGAAATTGCGCGGACTACTTGGTTGATTCTGACGGCGACGGCATCTACGATGAAGTGGTGGATCCTTGCCTGGGACAAACGTCCTACACGTACCAAGGCCGCGATTACGGATTGGTGGTCATCGACGGGAAGTGTTGGTTCAAAGAAAATTTAGCCGCTACGGCGTACCGCGATGGCTCGCCGCTGCTCGATGTGACGGACGAGGCGGAATGGAACGCCCTGGATGAGGAAGGCGCCTATTGCACCTTGGGCCCGGATAGCGTTTACGGGTTGTTGTACAACGGGTTCGCTGCTGCGCGGGATGTCTGTCCACAATATTGGGACGTGCCGGCTGCATCGGATTGGGATGCATTGGTCAATGCGTTGGGCGGTGCGGCGTTGGCGGGTGGCGCGATGAAAGCGTCAGGAACCGTCTATTGGGAGGCACCGAACACCGATGGCACCAACGCCAGTGGTTTTTCGGCCTTGCCCGGAGGAGAGCGGGCGCTGAGCCCAGATGATTTCAATGGCCTTCAGACCAAGGCCGTGTTCTGGACGCATCCGGCTTTTGCGGAGGTTGCGAATACAACGGCCGATGTCGCTTCGGTGCGAGTGCTATTGCACACCAGCGGCTATGCAACGACCCAAACCCACTCCACGCTGCGAGGACACAGCGTCCGTTGCTTGCGGGGCGACGCCGTGCTGGGGTGCACCAACATCAATTTCATGGAATACAATCCTGCAGCCAATGTGAATGACGGGAGTTGCGTGGAGGAATCGTTGCCGGGCTGCATGGATGCTGAGTTCATTGAATTTGACCCGATGGCCAATGTGAATGACGGCTCGTGTGCGCAGCTCATTGGGTGCGAAGATGGATCAACACTCGCATACGCCGGATATGCTTATGATTTGAAAACCATTGGAAATCAATGCTGGTTTGCCGAAAATTTGCGCACCACGGACTACGTCAACGGTGATGCGATTCCAAACATCCAAAACGGTTCGGAATGGACAAGTGCTAGTCATGGCGCCTGGGTCGAATTCCAGAATAGTGCGTCCAACGGCGCAACCTATGGAAAGC
>CALGEI010000034.1 GCA_937881575.1 uncultured Flavobacteriales bacterium
ACGGCTTAAATGTGGACGGCGCGACAACATTAGATGCATTTACAGCTGACGGAAACGCGGACATCAATGGCAACGCGGATGTGAGCGGCACCCTCAATGCAGGGGCGTCCATGCTTTCTTCTGCGACGATTACTGGCGACGCTTCTGTTGGAGGAAATACATCGATGACTGGTGCGCTTGACGTTGATGGCTCGTCGGAGTTAGACGGCTTAAATGTGGACGGCGCGACAACATTAGATGCATTTACAGCTGACGGAAATGCGGACATCAATGGCAACGCGGATGTGAGCGGTACCCTCAATGCGGGAGCTTCGACTCTTTCATCTGCCACAGTAACAGGGAATGTTGATATTGAGGGCACCTTAGACGTGAGTAATTTGGCGCTAGCGACGTTGACGCCAAAAGCGGGGGCAACTCAGATTCAAGTAACTCCTAGTTCGAGTGCCGGAGATGATGAGACTGTGCCCGGAGATTACCCCCTGCTTATTACAGGAACTAAGACTGGTTTATGGATTGAGCTCGAAACAACGGGAAATGACATGAGTTCATTTGCTGGCGTAGCAGGCGAATCGGTTCCTCCTCCTGGAGATGATCAGAACTTCATAACGTTTGGGACCTCTCATGTCGCCGGAGGCGTCACAACAAGGACTGCTTACGGGAGAATTGAAGGAACAGGCGCTTGGTCTCTTGCAATTGAACAATTGTTCTCATCGATGAACAATGTTTTCGATAACGCCTCGAGTGGCCAGTCGAATCAGGCATTTGCGGCTTCCATGACAGTCAAAATAGATATCAAGAACCATTCTGGCTTACCAACTACTTCAACCCCGTATACAGATTATTTCCCGGGTTATCTCATGGTGATGGTCAAATCAGCTCAGAACAGCTGGATTTCACCCCCATCAGGTATAACGTTGGAAAATGTCTTCACCGGCTTTGGTTCTACGGCGGGAATGTCGAATCCTAGCATTGTGGAAGGGTGGACTGGAGAAAGGGACAATTATGACAATTACATTTACTCAGACGTCCTCGGGCACAACAAAACAGACGACAACGGAAATTGTGACTCATATGAATGCGCCAAATGGGTGTTTATAGATCCAATTACTCAACCAGGGGTGTATACCATCAAGGTGCCTGAAGGTGCCGCGGACGATCATAATGGACTAACATTGCGGTGGGTAAATGCAAACGCATTTGGACCAAATCCTCCAGAATGTTCGGGATGTTCAAGTGGCGATTTGGACAAATCATATGGCATGAATGACAAGGAAAATCGAGTTGGTATTAAGATGACTAATACTATGGGAGTTGATCTACTCGATATAAATTATACCCAGGAGGACCATTCGTTTCTTGAAATGTTCACAGGGCAGGGGCATAATGAATGGCATCTTGAGGATCCATACGACGAGGATTTTACTGTCGCGACTGTTAGCCCAGATATTCATTGCACCACTGCAACCAGTGGTTGCAGCGGTGGACGTGTTGGCGAGGTGGAATATCATGCGGAATTTTTCAACTTGGCCTACCCTCCTTACTACGATAACAACCCAGGAGGTGCGGACGGCGTTACATATAACAATTCTGAATTTGGGTGGGGGGCTACAGACTTTGCTTGGTTCGATATCGAAAAAGGCGCCGAGCTTCCTGATGGTGGTGAGGTAGGAGGCGGATCTCAATATAGCGACTCATCAGAGGAGCCGAGTGAGGGTCAGGTGCAAAGCACGGTGTCAGGACTTCAGGGCAATGCGGATTTAGCGTCAGCGGCACTTGAAGAAGTGCAGATGGTTATAGATGTGCTACAGAATATCATCGATTTCGTTGTGTCTTTTTTCCCGCCGGGAGTTCCCTTTGACTTTTTTGATATTCTAGATGCTGCGGGCCAGCTGTTCATGTCTATTTATGATATCTATCTGTATTTTTACGATGGGGTGACAAGCACCGGAATTCAATTTGTATCACGCGGAGCGGATTACGCAGAGTTTGTCCCCAAGGCCGACCCTCTAGAGTTTATGGCTTACGGTGATGTCGTTGGAGTTAAAGACGGCTTGGCTTCAAAGTCATTTTTCGAAGCGGACCACTATTTTGTTGTATCCAAGGCACCACTAGTTCTAGGCAATGCAGTCGACGAGCATTCTGAATCCCACATGGAAAAGCTTGCGTTTTTAGGGCAAGTTCCAGTCAAGGTGAAAGGCATGGTAGAATCAGGCGATTACGTATTGGCTTGTGATGATGGTAGTGGTATCGCGGAGGCTAAAAACTCATCGGAGATGAGCACAAGTGATTACTCGAGGGTAGTCGGTGTCGCGTGGGAAAGTAGTGCCGCAACTCAAGAAAAACGTGGGCTAAAAGGACCATATCAATTGATTTTGACCGCAATAGGTCTGGACAATAACAACTTCGTTGCTGAAATGAATCGGGTGCAGGATGAGGTTGATAATCTCAAAGAAATCGTTAACTCACTTGTATCGAGTCTCAATAAATTGGGCGCGGACATAGCCGTTCCCGACTTGCAACTGAGCAGTTCTAATGTATCTGAAGAAGCAAACACGATGGCGTGGGAAGGTAGCATTGATAAAATGATGAATTCTACTTTGACAAGACCTGCTGACGAAGCTCTTTACGAAGCAGCCAAGAGGTTCGAAGACGATCCGGTAGGATCGCGCAAGATGTTTGCGGATATTTTGGAGGATGAAATGGGAAAGCGTTTCGGCTTAGATATTCAGGAGGACTTTCCTTGGTTTCGGAAGATTATCGAAGACCCAGAATTTGCCGGCAGTGTTCGAGAGGTCTGCGAACGCGAGATCCGAGGACTTCACGAAATGCTCGAAGAACGTTCCAACCCTGACAAATCAACATCCAACTTACGTCCGGAAAAGACGATGCCTGGTGCGCGTAATCCAGCAATGAAGAGAATGCCTAACGCTTCGAATAAATCGGAAGAAGGCGCTTCAAGGCCCAAAATCCGGTAATTAAGACGTTCAAAACCTCGAAAGTCCAAGCGGGAGATTGCAGCGATGCGGTCTCCCGTTTTTGGTTTTTTATTCGCCCGGAAAAATGATCGAACCGCTGATTTGAACCCTGCGATTGAACTCAGACCCAATGGTAACACTCCTTTCGAGAGGGCACAAAAAAAACAAGTCTCGATTTTTCGAGACTTGTCTTGTTTGGCTCCTCCTCTTGGACTCGAACCAAGGACCCTCTGATTAACAGTCAGATGCTCTAACCAGCTGAGCTAAGGAGGAATATTCGGACGGCAAAGATAGTGCTTTCCGTTAATTCAAACGAATTGGAATAACTTTTTCTGCATTCCGCTTCAGGCTAGACACTTGGTTACGAAACTCAGCTCCTCAAGGTTTCGAGGGAACAGTACTATTTTCCAACGCTTCACCTCGTAAATTTGCCGCGTCTGCGACGAAAGCAGCCGATAGAAATTACACACCATGAGCCTGATCATTGTTGGAACTGTAGCGTTTGATGCCATCCAAACCCCCTTTGGATCTTCTGGAAAAGTGGTAGGTGGAGCAGCCTCATACATTGGTCTGAGCGCTAGCCAGTTCATCAAAGAACAGCATATGATCTCGGTGATTGGAGATGATTTCCCTCAAGCCTTCGTCGATGAGTTAGAGTCTCGGGGCATTCAGACAGAAGGGCTTGAGCGCCGGGCAGGAGAGAAGAGTTTCTTCTGGGAAGGCAAGTATCACCTGGACATGAATTCGCGCGATACATTGACGACAGAACTCAATGTCCTCGCAGATTTCCAACCCCGTGTACCGGATGCGGCTCAAAACGCTCAATACGTTATGCTCGGCAACCTCGATCCATCCGTGCAGTTGAGTGTATTGAATCAATTGAATCAAAAGCCCAAGTTGGTCGTGCTGGACACGATGAATTTCTGGATGGACATCGCTCTTGAGCCGCTGAAAAAGGTGTTGAAACACGTGGATGTGTTGACCATCAACGATGAGGAGGCGCGACAGCTATCAGGAGAGCATTCTTTGGTCAAGGCGGCCAACAAAATCCTCACGATGGGGCCAAGCACTTTGGTAATCAAAAAAGGTGAACACGGTGCGCTGTTGTTCAATCAAGACGAGGTCTTCTTTGCGCCTGCGCTTCCTCTTGAAGAGGTATTGGACCCAACGGGAGCAGGCGACACGTTTGCAGGAGGGTTTATCGGCTACTTGGCCTACACGGATGACATCTCCTTCGCCAACATGAAGCGAGCGGTCGTATTGGGCTCTGCGATGGCTTCATTCGCATGTGAGAAGTTTGGCACGGACCGTCTCATGGAATTGACCCAAGAAGAGCTGGATACTCGCATTCAGCGATTTGTCGACTTGGTTGATTTCGATATCCTGATCAAGGACTGATTGCAACAGGCTGGTCGGGCAACCAATTGGCAGGATCGAGTGGCTGGCCATCCACCCACCATTCAAAATGTGAGTGCGGTCCTGTACTTTGGGTTCCAGAACCTCCAAGTACACCAATCGGGTCGCCTACAATCACCCGGTCACCAGACTCGACCAACAGCGATTTGTTGTGTTTGTAGACAGACATTCGGTTTTCTTCGTGTTGAATGCTGACGACATAACCACCGTCGGAAGTGTAGGACGCTAGAACCACAACACCATCATCGACGGCGTGAATGATGGACCCTTCTGGAGCGACGAAGTCCACACCAAAATGTCCTGATGCGGCATCGAATGAAGAGGATACAGTACCTTGAACGGGTGGATAAGGAATGCTTCGGTTTGGATTGACATCGGTCTGCCCACGCTGCAAAACGAAACGATCTTCCTGTTCGATAAGATCCCGAAGTGATACATCTTCACGTGGCAATTCCCAATCCTCCAGTTTGTTGGCCGTGGTGTCTATCACTTGATCCAAGAGCCGATCCAACTCTCCGGGTGAGTCAAGGATCTCTCCTTGAAGCAAAACACTTAAAACAGCGAGGTATCGTTGGTTTTGTTCCAAAATAGCAATAGCACTGTCTGCTCGAAGCTCCAATTCGATAGCACGCAACCGCGATGTCTCACTCACGTAACCGGGAACGACCTTCTCTCGCAGGGGCGTCCTTGCCACAATGATGTAGGTTAAACCACAAAGAGAAATCAAAAGGAGTAAAAAGCTGATCAGGGCTCCCCATCGGGTAACGGAGATTTGCCACCGCTCCGAAAACGAGCGCTCTTCAAGCAGGGTCAACCGGAAGGGCTGCAACCACCAGGAACGTTTTGACTTTTTCGGGCTCTTTGACACACCGCAAATATCGTTGTTTCGGAGAAGTAAGCCGAAGAGATATTCCATTCGACGCAATTCCTCAGATTCTTTGGAATAATTTAGCGGATTCCCCGTTGGAGCTCCGGGGTCAAGCACATGTTTAAACCGACTTTCTTCTTTCCTTTGGTTTTAGCGCTTATTGCGCTGGCCTTCTCGGGTTGTTCAAACACGCGTGATGGGGTGATGTACCGCGCATATCACAACACAAACGCGCGGTTCAACGGCTACTATTATGCCATGGAGGCGATGAGTGAAGCGGATGAGATTCTGAAGGAAGGGTATGAAGAAAATTGGGATGAAATATTGCCCGTGTTCCCTCCCGTCGATGAATCGACAGCGCAGCAGGTATACCCTTTGATGGAGCGCGCCATAGAGAAGTGCACCAAAGTCGTCGACAAACACACGATGGCGCCCGCCCGCCGCGATCAAAAAAACATAAAGCGCCCAGAACTCAACAAGTGGATTGACGAGAATTACGACATCATAGGGCGCGCTCACTTGATTAAAGGAGACGAGGAAAAGGCGTTGGAGATTTTCCAGTACCTCGTTCGCACATTGGATTATCCGGACGCTCAAGCGTGGTCCAATGCGTGGATGGCCAGAACGTATATGGCGATGGGTGATCGCGTTCGTGCAAGCAACACTCTGATCAAAGCGGCTCAGGTGAGCCAAGTGGATGATCCCGCTGTACAAGCCTATGTTTTTCAAGTCTACGCTGCCTTTCATTTGAACAATGAAGAGGTAGAGGCTGCAATTGATAAACTCGAAAAATCACTTCTTTTCACGGAAAAAAATCAAGAAAAAGCGCGAACACTCTTCATTTTAGGGCAATGCTACGAGGCAATAGGCCAATCTCAGGATGCGATTGAGCGCTACAACCAGGTGGTTGATTTAAGAACTCCCTATGAGTTGGAGTTTTACGCGAAAATCAAGCAAGCCATGGCGTTTGATCGTCGCGGAGGCAACAGTGAGCCCATTGTCGATTTGCTCGATGAAATGCTGGATGATGATAAAAATGAAATTTATCGCGATCAGATTTTTTACGCACTGGCAACGTTGGCTCTAGAAGAGCGTCGGCGTGATGATGGAATGGGATTGTTGTTGGAGTCACTGTTGGCCAACACCGATAACACCCGTCAGCGGATGAAGAGCTACCTGCTTCTCGGTGACCTCTTCATGGAGGATTTGGATTACACCAATGCGCAAGCATATTACGACAGTGCGCGGACGTTCATGGAAGAGGACAACAGCCGATTTGATGAGGTGGATGCCATGGCGGACAATTTGACAGACTTGGTCGACAACTTGGTCATCATTTCAACGCAAGACAGTCTGCTTGCAATTTGTGACATGACCGATCGGGAGCGTGACGATAAGATTGCGGAAATCATCGAGGGTTTCGAAGCAGAGGAAGAGCGCAAGCGTTTGGCGGCTGAAGCTGCTTCGCTGGCGGAGATTGAGTCTGCAGGTAACGCGGGTTCAGGAATGTTTTGGCCTTACAATAGTCAATTGAAGGTCGCGGGTAGAAGAAACTTCAGGGACTACTGGGGAGACCGGATTCTGGAAGACAATTGGAGAAGGTCCATGAAAATGATGGCTGCATTTTCGAGCGAACTGGGCGATGGAAGTGAGGGGATGTTGGGCAATGTGAAAGAAGAAAGTGTTTTTGAGGAAGGCGGAATTCCTTCAGTGGAGGATTTGCTTGCGGGATTGCCTTGTGATAGCACGGAGCGCCTGCAATCTGTTGCGATGATAGCTGAAGCATATTACAATGCTGGACTGGATTACAAGGAGAAGCTGAGTGACTTAGAAAATGCCATTGACACATGGACCGAGTTGGTGGAGCGGATGGAGGACAGTGATTTTCATCCAACGACGTATTACCAGCTTTACCGAACATATTTGCAACGAGAGGTGGAGGAGAATTTTATGAGTCCGTTTTGTGAAACGTGCAACTCAGAGCATTGGTCTGCCTTAGTTCTCGATCGATATCCCGATACGGAGTGGGCGCTCTTGATTGAAAACCCGGAGTTTGCGGACAAGCAGGAAATGCTAAAAGAGGAGCAACGACTGGAATACGAAGGCCATTTGTTGCGCTACTATGCAAAAGCCTACCAAGAAACACTTTTAGCCTGCAATGACATATTGGACGGAAAAGAGGCCAATGCGTATGGTTGCCAATACCGATTGTTGCGTGCTCAATGCATCGGTGGTCTGAGCGCTTACGCAGGAGGGGATCGACAGGCGTATTATGACGCGCTTCGAGGAGTAGCCCTTGTTTGTGTAGATTCTGAGCAGGGCGTTTATGCTCAAGAGATTTTGGTGGCATTGGGCAAAGCAAGTGAGAAAAAACCAAAGGAAGAGGCGGGCGATGCGGAGGAGGTTGTTGAGGTTCCGTGGGAACACAAGGCCTATCTCGAGCACTATTTTGGCATGCTCGTGCCTGTGGGGCGTGGCAATGTAGAGGAGTTGCGTGCGACCATTGCGGATTTCAATTCAGAGTTCTACAAATCACAAGAGTTGCGTGTCACGGCCAACCTCATTGATAGAAACTTCCAGATTGTTTTGATCAAAAGCTTCATTCGTCAGGACTATAGCTTGGATTATTTTGAAATATTCAACGGCAATGACGAAGCGTTGAAGACGATCAATTCTTCAGGCTACCGCAACTTTGTCATCTCGACGGAAAACTATGTTGAGTTGTTTAAGAACAAGCAGCTCGACAGCTACATCAATTGGTTTGAAGAGGTTTACTTGCAGGGAACCAAATGATTCGGCCGATAAATGGACCTTTCGAATTAACTTTGTCACATGATTGGTAAGTCTAAGAATTCAAGTCGCTCCGAAGCCGCCTCAGATCATGTGGTGAATCGGATTGCAGAGGGCACCTCTTTTGAAGGTGTTTTGAAAAGTGAAAACAACGTGCGCATCGATGGATCGTTTGAAGGTGAATTGACCACCAAAGGACGACTTGTGATTGGCGCTTCTGGTCGCGTTAAGGGGAATATCTCTTGCGCTCACTGTGAAGTAGAAGGAGCTATTGAGGGCCAAATCGTTGTGCAAGAGTTGTTTGTGTTGAAGTCTACTGCTCGAGTTCACGGTGAGATTCAATACGGACAATTGTCTGTAGAGAACGGAGCTCAAGCAACGGGAAATCTTCACTTGGCATCCAAAGTGAAAGACATGCGACAGGATCGCAATTTGGACAAGTCCAAAGGAGATTCTGCACGGTCTAAAGACAATGTGCGCTCTCAGCAAACAGTTGCGGTCTGACCTCTAGGGTCAATGCCAAAGACTCCAAAGCGAGATTCAAACAATCGGAATGGAATCCTCAGGTTCTCAGGCATGGCATTTACCATGGCCGGGAGCATTGGGGTTTTTGTTTGGTTGGGAAGAACGTGGGATGAACGCGCGACGCACACGATTCCTTTCGGCACCCTGATTGGAGGGTTACTTGGAACATTATTTTCGATTTGGTTGGTCATTCGAGAGCTTTCAAAATGAAGTCATTCCTCAAGACGTCACTTGTAGTGAATTTAAGTCTTTTCGCCGGCGGTTTTTTGATTCCTGGTTTTTCTGAATTTGCTGGAACCTGGGCTTGGTTGTTTTTGATTGTCGGATATGCGTTCCTAACTCTTCTGTTGTTCGGTTGGATTGTGCGTGCAGCGAAAAAATCCCCCATGCAATTTGTGACAGCAGTCAATGGGGCTACAGCCCTGAAGATGCTGACTTCTTTAGCGGTTGTGACGATCTACCTTGTGACGGTAGGCGGTGTCCATAGGATCCCATTTGCTCTCGGTTTATTTGTAGCGTTTGCGGCCAATACCTTTTTGCTAGTGGCGGCCTCCCAGAAAATAAACCATGGTTGAAGGAATCATCAACATTTTGGTGTGTGCGTTTTCGATGAAGAAAATGACGTTTCCTGTATGTAGCACGGATTTAGTTGACTACTTTTGCGCGGAATTCTGATGAACGGACTTTCATGAATCGCTTGATCCTACCCTTATTTACGTTGGTTGCTCTGGTCGTCTCTTCGATCGGTTCAGAGGTGGTTGCGCAAGACCACGGGCACGAGGATCACACAGAGGGTTCAGACCACGAACATGTTGACCACGATACCACTGAGGGGCATGATCACGCCGACCACGCCGACCACGCTGACCACGCTGACCACGCTGACCACGCTGAATTCAAAGCGGGTGATTTTATCATTCATCACATTGCAGACGCTCACGATATTCATTTATTCGGTGATGTTCACATTCCGCTTCCTGTAATTCTTTACATCGAAGGGCAAGGCCTCAAGATGTTTATGAGTAGCGCCTTGGAAGGTCATGGTCATGGAGACCGCCACTATCATTCACCAGAGGGCGTGCATTATACCATGTACGCTGAAGATGTTATTGGGGAGAACGGGGAATCCATTGCAACAGCTGGATCGATTTCGGCCAGCGTGGACAATCAAAACCTCAGTGTTTGGGATGTGTCTATCACGAAGTCTGTCTTTGGCATGCTGCTCATCTTGTCAATTATGATTTGGGTGTTTGGTAGCATAGCCTCACAATACAAGAAAAATCCAGGCACCGCGCCGAAGGGCATGGCCAATGCATTGGAGCCTCTGATTCTTTTTATTCGGGACGAAATTGCGAAGCCGTCGATTGGAGCCAAGGCGGATAAATTCATGCCGTTCCTACTGACTTCTTTCTTCTTTATCTTTTTCTGTAACCTCTTAGGTTTGGTTCCGTTTCTAGGTGGATTCAATATTACTGGAACGATTGGAGTTACAATTGTCTTAGCGACACTGGTGTTCTTACTCACCAATCTCAACGGCAATAAGCACTATTGGGGTCACATCATGTGGCCTCCTGGAGTTCCCCTTCCGGTGAAATTCATCTTGGTGCCCATTGAGGTATTTGGCATCATCATGAAGCCTGCAGTCTTGATGATTCGATTGACCGCGAATATCTCCGCGGGTCACATCATCATTTTAGCCTTCTCTAGTTTGATTTTTATCTTCGGAAACGGAGGTGAAGCCATCGGCGCAGGTTCAGGTATGGGTGTTTTCTCTACCTTGTTTATGATTTTCATGTATGGCTTGGAACTGCTTGTTGCATTCCTCCAGGCGTTTGTATTTACCCTGCTGGCGGCGATTTACTTCGGTGACGCTACACACGAACCAGCACACCATTGAGTTTGAAATCCATCCAATAAAAACCAACATTATGGAATTGTTGAGCATTCTTTTTGAAGTCGGAATCGGTCAAGGCCTTGCAGGTCTAGGCGCAGGAGCAGCAGCGATTGGCGCTGGTATTGGTGTAGGTCGTATCGGAGGCTCTGCCTTGGAAGCGATGGCACGTCAACCAGAGGCTACGAGCGATTTACGTTCTAACATGATTGTAGCGGCGGCTTTGGTCGAGGGTGTTGCCCTTTTCGGCATCATCATCTGCTTGCTTGTTGCACTCGGATAAGAAACCATGGGAGCGTTACTGACACCCGCATTCGGGACCGTCTTCTGGGCGTCCATCGCATTCCTTGTGGTGCTGATGTTACTTCGTCGTTTCGCGTGGGGACCTATTTTACAGGCCCTCAGTGATCGGGAGGAAACCATCGCAAGCGCATTGGATGAAGCCAAAAAAGTTCGCCAGGAAATGGCAGACTTGGCGGATAGCAATGAGAGCCAGTTGAAGGAAGCCCGCGCAGAGCGTGATCGCATGTTGCGAGAAGCGCGCGAGATGGTGGACAAGATGATCTCAGACGCCAAAGGCAAGGCCCGTGAAGAAGCTGATAAGGAAGTCGCCGCTGCTAAGGACGCGATTGCTTTGGAGCGGAAATCGGCTATTGCTGAATTGAAGGCTGAGGTCGGAATCTTGTCTTTGGAAATTGCCGAGCGCTTGCTGCGCGAAAAGTTGCAATCTTCTGACGAGCAACAGGCTTTGGTCAACCGTCTGATTGACGAATCCCCATTGAACTAAGATTATGGCTACTTCACGCGCATCCATACGATATGCCAAGTCACTCTTTTCTCTCGCTGAAAAGCAAGGGGGGTTGGAGGAGATGGAGGCCGATGTACGAACGATGCAATCGGCGATCGCTGGAACGCATGAGCTTGAGCTCATGTTGAAATCACCGGTCATAAAGCCGGATGTGAAGGAGCGTATTCTGAGGCAGATTTTTACGAAAAACGTTGGAGAACTGTCTCTATCGTTTTTAACCATTCTGGTGCGCAAGGGTCGAGAATCTTTGTTGCCATCCATTTTGGATGCGTCGCTTGGATTGATCCGAGACATGCGGAATGTAAAGGCTGCTGAAGTGAGAACTGCTGTACCAATGAACGACGCTATTCGTGAGCGTGTCTCAACGGCTTTGAGAAAAATGCACGAAGGCGAAGTAGAGTTGGAAGAACAGGTTGATGCCAGTTTGATTGGTGGATTCCAGTTGTTCATGGACAATCGCATGCTGGATGCCTCCATCAAGCGTGAAATCGAAGTTCTACGTCGCCGAATCAATGACCACGATTACGAACCGGAACTTTAAACCGGTCAAACGAAACTGAAACCCGCCTCTATCATGGCAGAAATCAATCCAGCAGAAGTCTCCTCCATATTGCGTGAGCAATTGGCCGGCGTTAAGTCAGCCGCAGAATTGGAAGAAGTAGGAACCGTCTTGCAAGTCGGTGATGGAATCGCAAGAATCTACGGATTAAGCAATGTAGAATCCGGTGAGTTGATTGAATTCGACAACGGAGTTCGTGGCATTGCATTGAACCTTGAAGAGGACAATGTCGGAGCCGTATTGTTGGCTCCTTCCGGCGACCTGAAAGAAGGCTCTACAGTAAAACGAACAGGCCGCATTGCCTCCATTAAGGCCGGTCACGGCATGTTGGGCCGGGTAGTCAACACATTGGGTGAACCCATCGACGGAAAGGGCCCGATTACGGGTGATCTGTATGAGATGCCGATTGAACGCAAAGCACCGGGTGTAATTTACCGTCAGCCGGTAAGTGAGCCTTTGCAAACCGGAATCAAGGCGATTGACGCGATGATTCCGATTGGCCGTGGTCAAAGAGAGTTGATCATTGGTGATCGCCAGACAGGTAAGACCACTGTAGCGATCGACACGATCATCAACCAAAAGGAATTTTATGATGCCGGCGACCCCGTGTACTGCATTTATGTAGCCATTGGTCAAA
>CALGEI010000035.1 GCA_937881575.1 uncultured Flavobacteriales bacterium
CTGCCGGCGAAATCTGGGATACCGCTCGCCTGTCGGGATCCTTCTTCATTCGGGCGTCCGTCCCAGGTCGTCCGGCGCAAATCATCCGCATCGGAGAGCCATTCCATTGAACCGAAAACAGCGAGGACATGACTTCATACATTTTGGCGCTTGACCAAGGCACGACTTCGAGTCGTTCGTTGATTTTCAATCAACAGGGCCAAATCAGCGGTCTATCCCAACAACCGTTTCAACAACACTTCCCTCAACCCGGCTGGGTCGAACATGACGCCTTGGAAATTTGGGAATCCCAACGGGCCACCATGGTCGATGCGGTGGAGCGCGCAGGGATTTCATGGGAGCAAATTGCAGCCATCGGCATCACCAACCAACGAGAAACTACCGTGATTTGGGACCGCAATACAGGCGTCCCGATCCACCCTGCCATTGTTTGGCAAGATCGTCGAACCGCTGAATTTTGCGATGCGTTGAAAGCAGCGGGGCAAGCTGATAAGATCCAAGAAAAAACAGGACTCATCGTAGACGCCTACTTCTCCGCAACCAAAATAAAGTGGATCTTGGACGAAGTGCAGGGAGCACGGGAAAAAGCGGACGATGGGAGCTTGGCATTTGGAACCATCGATACGTGGTTGACCTGGAAGCTGACCGACGGTGCGGTCCATGTGACCGACCCTTCGAACGCATCGCGAACCATGCTGTACAACATCCACACGTTGGATTGGGATGAGGAGCTCTTGGAGCTGTTTGATGTGCCGCGCTCCCTGCTTCCAGATGTGCAGCCAAGCAGCCACATTTACGGGGAAACCAACGCCATCCATACCGGGGTTTCCATTCCCATTGCAGGCATCGCAGGCGACCAGCAAGCAGCCTTGTTTGGGCAGCAGTGCACGGAACCGGGCATGATCAAAAACACGTATGGCACGGGTTGTTTCATGCTCATGAATACCGGAGTTCAGGCCGTACGCTCAAACAACAACCTGCTCACCACTATCGCATGGCAAGTCAATGGACAGACGACCTATGCCTTGGAGGGCAGCGTGTTCATTGGAGGGGCCGTGGTGCAATGGCTACGCGACGGATTGAAAATCATCCAAGATTCTCAAGATGTCGAAGCTTTAGCGGCGCAAGTTCCGGATACGGGAGGGGTCTATGTTGTTCCCGCCTTTGCTGGATTGGGAGCACCCCATTGGAATCCACATGTGCGCGGGGCGGTGTTTGGTCTGACTCGCGGAAGCTCAGATGCGCATGTGGCACGCGCCGCCTTGGACAGCATTGCTTACCAAACCTATGATGTGTTGCGAGCGATGCAGGCCGACGCCAAACTCCCGCTGAAGGAATTGCGCGTGGATGGTGGTGGCGCCGTCAATGATGCTTTGATGCAGTTTCAGAGCGATCTGCTGCAATGTGCGGTCGTTCGACCGACCATCACAGAAACCACGGC
>CALGEI010000036.1 GCA_937881575.1 uncultured Flavobacteriales bacterium
GTGAAGCGCATGGTCCAGGCCGAGGGGTCACTACGTGCCAGTTGCACATGCGTTCTTTCAAAGATGGTGATACCATTGCGATTGAGCCTTGGCGAGCGAAGGCGTTTCCGGTGATCAAGGATTTAACGGTTGATCGCAGTGCTTTTGATCGGATCATCCAGGCGGGCGGATACATCTCCGTGAATACCTCGGGCAAGACGATGGATGCCAACGCCATTCCGATACCGAAACAAGATGCGGACGAAGCATTCAGTTCCGCGACCTGCATCGGTTGTGGCGCCTGTGTGGCTTCATGCAAAAACGCATCGGCCATGCTCTTTGTATCAGCAAAAGTGTCGCAATTCGCGTTGTTGCCGCAAGGCCAACCGGAACGCGAAACCCGTGTGCAACGCATGGTGGATCAGATGGACAAGGAGGGGTTTGGCAATTGCACGAATACAGGAGCATGCGCTGTGGAATGTCCAAAGGGCATTGACTTGAGCAACATCGCGCGCATGAACCGTGACTTCATGAGTGCCTCGGTGAAGAGCAAAAAGTAGCAGGTCATGGCCTCTGTTTTGAATTTTTGGCGTTGCCGAGGGTGTCAAGTGCAGGCATTCTTTTGTAATTTTAGAGGCATGAAGTATTTGATTTCATTCGCACTGTTGGGCATTGCATGCACAGCATTTGGACAAAAAAAAGCGGAACTCACGTTCAACGTCAACGGGGTTTGTGGCATGTGCGAATCGCGCATTGAAAAAGCTTACGACCTTCCAGGAATCCTGAACGCTGACTGGGATCTTGAAACCAAGCAACTGACGGTAGCCTACAAAACGAAATTTTTTTCAGTCGAAGCGTTGCACGCGATTGCAGCAAATGCGGGGCATGATACGGACATCGCCAAAGCATCGGAAGAGACGTACGCGGGCCTGCACGGATGTTGCAAATACCGAGATGGAGCCGAGTGTGGCGCTGAAGACGAGCACAAGCACTAGTATAGAGTGATGCGATTACTCGGCCTGATTCTATGTGTGCTCGGGATTGGCACGGGTGCTTATTCGCAGACCAATTCGCTTCGAGGGAAGGTGCTTTATGAGTCGCACGATGGCCATGACCTTGCTCTGGGAGGAGCTGCGCATGAACCGGAATACGTGTCGCTACCAGGAGCTTATGTGCGTTGGGCAAGCACCCCTTTGGAGGTTGAGATCAGCGACGGATTCGGCTTCTTTAAGATCCGACCGACGGCATTGGGCGATACCTTGCTTGTGAGCATGGTGGGCTATCAAACGGCAGGGCTGGTATACACGGGGCAGTCGTATGTCGATATCCCGCTTGAATCAGGAGTTAGCTTGGGATCTGCAGAGGTGACTGCCGAACGGAGCGCCACGAGAATTTCCCTTTTGGATCCGCTCAACATCCAATCTTTGAATCGAAAGGAGCTGGCCAAGGCCGCTTGCTGCAATTTATCCGAGGCCTTTGAAACCAATGCATCAGTGGATGCTTCATTTACCGATGCTGTGACGGGTACACGGCAGATCCGCATGTTGGGACTCGACGGCAAGTACAGCCAAATACAAGTTGACAACCTGCCAGGACCCCGTGGAT
>CALGEI010000037.1 GCA_937881575.1 uncultured Flavobacteriales bacterium
TTTCTGCGTCAACCGAGTGTATCACTGATCCAACAAATGCGTTCAATTGCATCTAAAATGACTGAAAATCGCGACAATGCCATGAAATGCGCTCAAACGTTTCAGTGGAAAACGATATTGGATTGCTATGAAGATGAATTCGTCGCAGTCATGACTTCAAAATAGCCATAAGCCATCCTACACAAAAGCAATCCTCTCAATCCCAATAATAAACCCATCAAAAACATGGAAAATGAGACGAATAATCATAGGGTTCTGAGGCAGGCAATAGGCCACTGTAATTTATGAGACTTATGAACCGGAATTAGTTCATTAATCATCCATGAGGTCAATAAAGAAGCACACTCAGATGCATCTCCTCACGTTCTAACAAAGCCACTTATATATTACACTAAAGCACTACTAATCAACTCTTTAATTTATATTCGAATATCAACGCCTAGATTTCATAGACAGAAAATGCTCAACGGCCTTGATATGTTAAAAGCAAAATTCAATTTCTCGAAAAGTCAATAGACACAACATTTTTTTTTCCGCTAGTTTATCCAAATCTTGCAGTCACAACGGGAAAGTTGACAATTGTCAATTGAATGTTGATTGCACCATTTCACAACTACTCAGAAAAAGACAATTATGAGCCAAGAACACTTGACCATTTGGAAAAGCTGTCTTCAAATCATTGAAGATAACATCAGTCCCCAAGCGTTCAAGACGTGGTTTGCACCGATCAAACCATTGAAGCTTGAAAGTCAAGTACTAACGATTCAAGTCCCCTCACAATTCTTTTATGAATGGCTTGAAGAACATTACATCGCGCTCCTTCGGAAAACGATCAGAAAAGAACTTGGTCCTGACGCACGACTAGAGTACAGCATCATTATGGAAAATGTTGGTGTTTCTGGGAACCAAACATCGAGCCCTTACACGATTAAGATCCCCGCATCCAATCGTCAATCGGTCAAAAACCCCGCGGTCAACATGCCTGTCGGTATGCACGAAACTCCGATCAAGAATCCGTTTGTCATCCCTGGACTTCGCAAACTCAATATTGATTCGAACTTAAATCCGAATTATAGTTTTGATCAGTTCATAGAAGGAGAATGCAATCGCCTCGCGAGATCAGCTGGTTACGCGGTAGCAAATAAACCCGGCGGAACAGCCTTCAACCCACTCTTAATTTATGGGTCCACAGGACTGGGTAAAACACACCTAGCCCATGCGATCGGCCTGGAGATCAAGGAGCAAAACCCTGAACTGACTGTACTTTATGTATCATCGGAAAAGTTCACGCATCAATTTATTGATGCCGTCCGGAACAATTCAGTCAATGACTTCAGCCATTTTTATCAAATGATTGATGTGTTGCTGATAGACGACGTTCAGTTCTTTAGTGGAAAAGAAAAGACGCAAGACGTATTCTTTCACATATTCAACCACCTTCACCAAACGGGCAAACAAATCGTCTTAACAAGCGACAAACCACCTGTTGAAATGCAAGGATTGGAGCAACGTTTGTTGAGTCGATTCAAGTGGGGGCTTAGCGCGGACATGCAGGTACCTTCTCTCGAAACACGCATGGCGATCTTAGAGAAAATGATGTACGCAGACGGCATCGAGCTTCCTCGCGAAGTCGTTGAATACTTAGCCTACAGCATCACATCCAATGTTAGAGAACTGGAAGGCGCATTGATTTCCTTGATTGCACAAAGTAGCCTCAACAAAAAATCCATTACGCTTGAACTCGCCAAGCAAATGATTGACAAATTTGTCAAGAATACAGCACGAGAAGTCAGCATTGATTACATCCAAAAAATTGTTTGCGACTACTTTGACTTGCCTTTGGAACTTCTCAAGTCCAAAACGAGAAAACGCGAAATTGTCCAAGCTCGCCAAATCGCGATGTACTTCTCGAAGAAAATGACCAAAAGCTCTTTGGCCAATATCGGCCTGCATTGCGGAGGCAAAGACCACGCGACAGTGCTTCACGCCTGCCGTACAGTGAACAATCTGCAAGAAACGGACAAGCATTTTAGAAAGTACTTAGACGACTTGGAAAAGAAGTTAGCGATTCATTGATCCGCACAGCATGATTCGTGTTCTTGTTGTTTGCCTTGGGAACATCTGCCGATCCCCGATTGGAGAAGGATTGCTTCGCAGCCAAGGCCAGAACAGAGGCCTAGATTTGTTTGTCGATTCCGCAGGAACCATGGGATGGCACGCTGGAAAAGCACCAGACCATCGATCTCAGGGCGTCATGCGTGCGCATGGTCTTGATATTTCATCGCAACAATCCAGGCCAATGGAGCTAGAAGACTTTCAAAAATTCGATGTTATTCTTTGTATGGATCAACAAAATCTCACTGATGTCCTGAAGATGGCAAAAGGCCCGGCCCATGTGCAATTGTTCGTCGCCGGGAAGGACGTTCCTGACCCCTATTACGGCGGTGACGCTGGATTTGAAGCGGTTTACTCCATGCTCGATTCCGCGGCAAGCAATTGGATCAACAACTGGATGACGAACTCGAATTCATGAAAACGCTGCACCTCATACCCAACACCCTTGGAAGCCGCACGCCCGAGTGGCACCTCGCGGCATCTAGCATCGAGGCCCTTCGCACGAGTCCTCGAATCATTGCGGAAAGCGAAGGAGCTACAAGACGGCTTCTCAAAGACTCTTTTCCACAGGAAAACCCAAGAGAAAAAGCCATTTTTCTGCTAAACGAGCATTCAGATCCACACGACTTAGTGGAATTGATTCAGTGGTTCCGGACAGACGATGACATCGCTCTTATTTCGGACTCAGGATGCCCGGGAGTCGCAGATCCTGGAGCTCCAGCTGTGCGCATAGCCCATAACGCAGGATGGAAGGTTATCCCGCACATTGGACCAAGCTCCATCCTCCTAGCTCTCATGGCTTCCGGAATGAATGGGCAACAGTTCGCATTCAAAGGATACCTACCGAGAGACCTGAAACGACGAGATCACCTTTGGAAGGAAATGAGAGAAGGACTTCAGCGCAGAAAAGAGACGCAAATTTTCATGGAGCCCCCCTATCGGAACCAAACCACATTCAATGAATGTCTCGAAAGACTGAGTTCAGACCAACAACTTTGCGTAGCAGTCGACCTTACCCTGGAAACTGAATGGGTTCGTTCGATGAGTATAGAAGAATGGAAAAAGGGGACCGCACCTGACTTGCAAAAAAGACCTTGCCTATTTCTCTTGGGCCATTGAGCCTGAATACCATTATATCGCCGTCTTGGACCCGACCTCCGAGAGCTCCCATTGAAATCCAACGACATCGCCAGAATATATGCCCGCCTCTGGAAATCCTAGCTGACCAAAGGCCTTTTCTGCGGAACACCAGCACTCCCATCGTTTAAATCGAGAATCAGCGAGCATGAGCTCTTCGATGAACGGCAGACATTGCCCTTCATCGCCCCACTCAAACTGCCAAGACCTCCAACCAAGATCTTCCACATTGTTTGACTCATGCAATATTTGCGTCCGCATGCGCAACGAAACCGACGTACCTGCGCTCAGCCCCATTTTCGAACTGCGACTACTGCGGTCTCCCCATGCCAAACAGGCCGACCCCAGTAACGTGGGGTCGCCGCACCACTGGGGATCCGGGCCAAACGAACCTGATTCAAAATCTGAAATCACCTGAAGCCAATTGGCTTGATTCTCTGTCACGTTCAATCCAGAATTCTCACCCAGAACACGAATTCGAATCAACAACGTGGCGTCTTGTGGCACGTAAGGCGCCCAACCCGTTAACCCCCAGGCCAAGTAGGCCGGCATCAAACATTCAGCACTGTCACCTATGGATAGGTTCTCGGCCAATTCATGAAATCCAGTTGGCCAGCCTGACCGTTGACGATGAAAAACGAGAGGAGCTGAAGCAGCCCAGTGCATTATCATCGTAGAATCAACCAGACGCACATCAACATTCCAACGAGCGGAATCGGCCTTGATTGCAGTCAAATTGCTCAACGAAGCTTCATCACGAATGATCAAGTGCAAACCCGATTCGAACAATTTATAATCCGGTGCACCTTTCCATTCCCATTCAGAAACGAGCGAGTCAACCAAAAACTTCTGATTCATTAGCTTCCGTTGATTGAATTCAATCAAATCCTCAGCCGTTATGGCGCGCACCCCTTCCTGTTGCTCGCGCGTTTCAAATCCATTACAGGCGAACAATACACAGGTCGAAATGGCACAAACCACTGCGAACCGAGGGGTCGATCGAATCAAACGGACATCCATTTTTTGAGCAGTGATTGAAAGAATTCAATTGCCACGGGCATTGGCGTATTCTCCAAAATTCCTCCTGCGGCATTCCGGTGGCCACCTCCATTGAAGTGCTCAGCAACCAAATCACGCACACTGTATTCTCCTTTGGACCGGAAACTCATTTTGACATGGCCGTCTTCCGACTCCTTCATGAACACAGCTACCTCCACTCCTTCTAAAGCCAAGGCCTGATTGACAAGCCCTTCGGTGTCGCCTGATTGACAGTCAAATCGCTTCATCTCAGCTTGGGTCAGCGAAATCAAGGCTGTTCTGTGCTCTGGCCATACCAGCAACTTCTCACTCATAGCAAAGCCTTGCATCTGAATTTTCGCAATGCGGTTGCTTCCAAACACTTGTTCATGAATCCAAGCTTGGTTGACACCAGAATCCAATAAGTGCCCTAGGATGCGATGCGTATTGCCCGTCACCGAGCTGAATCGAAAGGACCCCGTATCCGTCATCATGCCGGTATAGAGGCATTGAGCTGTTTCCAAGCTCAGTGAATCCTGTTGGTACCAAGCCTCAATTAGCCCATAAATCAACTCGCATGTCGATCCACACGTTGGGTCAGACAGCAAGACATCTGCAAAAAGCTCGGGCTCCATATGATGGTCAACCACAATTTTGAAAGCGCGTGATGACCGAATCACCTCCTCCATTTGACCTGCACGCTTGGGACCATTGAAATCAAGACACCACAAGACCTCCGCATGGGCAATCAGAGCATTCGCTCGTTCCATTTCGACATCTTGCAATACGATGTCATCTGCGTTGGGCAACCAATTGAAAAAAGCGGGGAAACCATCGGGCAACACCACCGAAGAATTCAACCCCATCGCGCGCAAGTGATGGTGAAGCGCCAGGCTTGACCCCACGGCGTCCCCGTCGGGGGATCGATGCGCAACAATGACAATGGACTGCGCGGATACATTTCGATTCCAACAATCCGCTACGACCGGAGCTTGGAGCACTTCAGAACCCCATCTTGACATCTTTTCTTCCTTGGACATGCGCCGCAAGTTAGCACGGGCTAATTTTGTTCCATGCTAGTTCTGCAGGTCTTTCTTATTTCTTTGGTCTCTTATGGTTTGGGATCGGACGTGCCAACGAAAAAGACCCACGACTTTCATTACAGTCGGATGGAATTGAATTGGAACGCATCGACCTCTACTTGGCAAGTTGTTGCTCGAGCATTCACAGACGATTTGGAACACGCGCTGCAAGCGGACAACTCCACAAACCTCACACTCAATTTAGGCGATCAGCTTGAACATGACTCGTGCGATGCTTGGATTGCCGCATACATCACAAAGCACTGCATCAGCTCGACTGTCACTTCTAGCAACGAGGCTGTAGCATGGAATTATATTGGCAAGGACGTCGAGTTCGACCTGACCTACTTGTACTTTGAATCCCAACCTTTGGCCCGCCATGATCAACTGGAACTCGCCACATCCTTCTTTTTCGATCTGTTTGATGATCAAGTCAATGAAGTGACCTTTCAAGCGGGCGAGATCTCGCTGCGTGAATGGCTGACTTTTGAAGCACCGAAAACGAAATTTCAATGGGAGCCATGACGAAGTCTGAAAAGGTCGAATTCATCCAGTCTACGTTGGATCAATTGTATCCGGAAACCCCGATTCCATTGGACCACAGCGATCCCTACACCCTTCTAATTGCCGTTTTGTTGTCTGCTCAATGCACTGATATCCGAGTCAACCAAGTAACACCAGCGCTGTTCCAACTCGCCAACAACCCACGCGATATGGCTCAGCAGCGTGTGGAGGACATTCAAAAGATCATCCGTCCTTGTGGCTTATCGCCTGCCAAATCAAAAAACATTCATCGGCTTTCCGAGATGCTTCTGGAATCACATGCAGGGGAAGTGCCGCCCTCATTTGAAGCACTCGAAGCCTTGCCCGGTGTTGGACACAAAACAGCTTCTGTTGTCATGTCACAGGCTTTTGGGGTTCCCGCCTTCCCCGTTGACACGCACATTCATCGGCTGATGTACCGCTGGGGATTGACCAATGGTAAAAACGTAGAGCAAACCGAACGGGATGCCAAGCGTTTGTTTCCACGTGAAAAATGGAATGCTCTGCATCTACAAATAATTTTTTACGGCCGTGAGTACAGCCCCGCTCGCGGATTGAAATTGGAGCGCGACACCCTTCTTCAACTGTGTGGACGCCCTTCAGAAATTCGGAAATGGAGCACAGCTTGATGCCGCAAGAAGTCCCTCCAACCTGGACACCAATCCGCTTGCCTAGAGGATTGTCCTGGCCCGAAAAGCTCGGCAAACAAATTCGACATGTGGCCCACTGGAGCCAACTGGCTATGCGAAACCGCGGCAGACCACCCGCCTTCATTGCTTGGCCTGATTTGCCGTCTAGACGATCGGTTCTTTACAAACTGTGCCGCGAGTTGGGGTGGGAACTTACGAATCAACCTCGGAAGTCTGTTGTGGGCATCATGCGGTTTGAAGATTCCACCGAGAAGTTCACGCCACTGCCCCAGTGGCTCCTTGCGTCAGATGCTTGCATTTTGAATCAAGACTGTGTGGACATTCGAAAGCAGACACTCGAAAAGCACCATGTCGAGGCCTTTGGATATGGAATGAGGATTGACCCTTTGCAACATCCGGGTGAACTTGTGATCAAAAGCGATACCAACGCACAACACGACGGCCGCATTGTTCAAGGTCCGCTGAGAGCGGAGCAAATTGTTGACACCCACGTTTATCAGCGCGTTATCCGCAATCAAGATGCCTCAGGCCGCTGGTTGGACATGCGCGTGGTGTGGATTCAGAATCTTGCTCCTTTCGCCTACCTCAAATTCAAGCATGAGCATGAGCGATTTACCAATCAAACCGCCTCTGTTGAATTGATCGCTGTCCGTGATCTCCTCTCATCAGAAGAAATCAAGAACATCACAAAACTCATGGCCCTGCATCAGACTGAAGCAGCCGAGCTGGATGTCCTTCGTGATGCCGATGACGGCAAGATTTATGTCGTAGACCTCAACCCTACTCCCTGGGGACCGCCAGTTCAGTTGGGTTCCTTTCAGGCCAACAAGGCCATTTCAAGCATGTCCGAAAAATTGACTCACGCTGTGAGCAACAAGTAATCCCGCAAGTCCTTGTATGAAGCCGGTATGACCGTGCTCTCCTTTGCCCTACCCAAGCATGCACGCAATGAATCTGGCAATGCCGGATTCACCCCCGTAGCATCTTCCACCGTTTCACCAAATTTCGCTGGATGAGCCGTAGCCAATGCAATGAGCGGACCGTGTACAGCGGATTGCGATTGGAAGTCATGCGCTGCAGCGAGCGCGATGGCTGTGTGCGGACAAGCTAAATACCCCCATTTTTGTTGGGCATACTGCATGAACTCACGGTTCGCTTGATCCTGCATTGTATAGCCCAACAAACGTGTTTGGAGCACTTGGAAGCTGTTGTCGCACAGCGCCTCGATGCGTGGACGGTTGCTGGGGTCACCCACATCCATAGCGTTCGCGCAGGTGGCGACCGAGCGTTTAGCCTCAAAGACACCTGATTTGATGTATGACGCCATGCCATCATTGGCGTTGGTGGCAGCGATGAAGGGCAACATAGGAACCCCCATGTTTTGCAAAAGCATGCCAGCTGCCACATTTCCGAAATTCCCGCTCGGCACGACAAAATGCACGGGATCCGAAGAGTGCTTTGCTGCCCAGGCGTAATAAATAGCCTGCGGAATCCATCGGCCAATGTTGATCGAATTGGCACTCGTCAACGCTCTTTTACGCTTCAGGTCATCGTCCATAAAGGCTCGCTTTACCAAGGCCTGGCAATCATCGAAATTGCCCTGGATCTCCAGTGCACGAATGTTCCTTCCGACCGTCGTCAGTTGCTGTTCTTGGATGTGGCTAATTCTACCGCTGGGATACAAAATCACGACATCTATGCCGGGAACATCCAAAAACCCTTGAGCGACTGCGGAACCCGTATCCCCTGAAGTCGCCACCAATACGGTGACTCGATCCTGAGAAGTGTGTGCCAGCAATCTGGCCATTATGCGCGCGCCGACATCTTTAAAGGCTGCGGTAGGACCGTGAAACAACTCCAATACCTGAAGCCCTTGTTCCAAGTCAACCAGCGGAACGTCAAAGTCCAAGGCATCGACCAGCAGCGCTTTCAATGCGGTCTCATCGATTGCTTGACCGACATAAGGCTGGAGAATCTCAAAAGCCAAATCCGCTAAACTCATCGGCGTGCGAACAATGCGAGACCAATCAAGGATGGGAATGCGCTCTGGGAAATACAAGCCGCGATCTGGCGCAATGCCGTCGCGCAAAGCGCGATCAAAAGATCTTACAATCGTGGCGTCTGTGAGGCTGAAATAGTTCATTGAATCACGCGGCTACCTTGATGTGAAATTCGAGTTTGGTGAACATCAAAGTCCATATTCACAGACTTCATCAAGGTCTTCAAGGCTGAGGCGACTTGAGCACATTCTTCCTGAGTCCTTGCAATCCAAAAAGTCGAAGGCCCACTGCCGGATATACCTCCTGCACGAGCACCATGCTCCAAAGCCACGCGCCGCACTGCATCAAAGTGGGGAATCAATGGAATCCTAAATGGACCTGCCAGCAGATCTTCCAGTGCGAATGCTGCGAGCATTCCGTCTCCTCGATGGCATGCAGCCATGAACACACCCATCCAACGTGCTTGGTCTGCGGCGTCACGAAAGGGGACCTCAAGTGGCAGTACCTGACGCGCTTCTTCCGTGCGAATTACACAATCGGGATGTAGAATGACCAAGTGCCAATCGGAAGGAATTGGGATGGCCATGGGCGCGCCTTCAGGCGGACACAAAACCAGTCCTCCCATCAATGCGGGGGCTACATTGTCCGCATGACGTGAACCACTGGCAAGCGCTTCACCATCCAATGCGAATGGCAACAATTCATCTGGACGCAGTCCAGCATCCAACAATTCATTCAAGGCAAAAACAGCCCCCGCAGCGCTCGCCGCACTTGAGCCAATTCCACTTCCCGGTTTGATTTCTTTGATGATATCGATGTCTATGCCACAGGGGTTGCCCAGCGTCTGAAGCAGACTTTTAGCCGCCACACTTGCAACGTTCATGTCCGTTTCCAGAGGGAGGTTTGCACCTTCTATGCTTCGAATGCACACGCTTCCACGATGGGCATTGCGATGCATAATAAGCGTTTCTCCTGGCGCCGATAGCGCGCAACCAAGCCCGTCAAATCCAACGTTGATGTTAGCCAATGTGGCCGGAGTCCAAACAGAAATTTTCGCGGGTTCCATGTGCTCTTAAATTTTAGAAAGCAACCTGAAAATGTCATTGAAAACGCCGCTTGCTGTCAATTCAGCTCCCGCACCACTTCCCTGAATGACCAGAGGCCTTATCGTGTAACGATTGGTCGATATGGCAATCGCATTGTCCGAATGTTGCAATCCGAAAAACGGATGGGAACGCGACACACGCCGCATTTCAATATGCAATTTACCCGGCTCCCAAGTGGCGATAAATCGGAGGCGCTTGTCCCGTGATTTCGCCTCGTCGAATTCTTTTTGAAATGAATGGCCCCATCGATTCAAATTCCGCATGAACTCTTCCACAGGCACCGCAAATGCTTCTGAAGGCAGAAACTGTTGATTCTGAATCTCATCAAACTCAACTTGATCTCCCGCCTCTCGAGCCAGAATCAGCAACTTTCGTGCGACATCGACTCCCCCCAGATCCAATCGCGGGTCGGGTTCCGTGTAACCTTTCATTTTCGCTGATAAAACAGCCTCTTCAAACGAAGCGCCCTCCACCATTTCATTGCAGATATAATTGACAGACCCGCTTAAAACGGCTTCCATTCGGGTAATTCTATCACCCGTTCTCATCAGCTGACGCAACGTCTCAAGGATGGGCAAAGCGGCTCCGACATTGGTTTCATTGTAAAATCGGGCCTGTTTTGGATGGTCCATTGCGACCAATCGCGACCAATCCACCTGCAATCCTGATGAAGCAATTTTATTGGATGTCACCACGGAAATTCCAGAATCGAGATTGCGCAAAGCCAGTGATGCCACGTCCGCTGACGCCGTATTGTCGACCCAAACTGAACCATGCAACCCCATCGCTGCAAACGCTTCTTGCGCGTCTTCAATCGATGCCATGGGCGTCCCTTGCTTCAAATTCTCCTGCCACGCATCATAGGGGATGCCAGCTTCATTCAGGTGGTACGCTGAACTATTGGCCACGCCAACGAGCCTGAGCTCAACATCGTCTTCAAGCAACCGGGCTTGCGCCACGTTCAATTGCTCCAACAAGGCAGACCCCACTTGACCGACGCCGACACAAAACAAGTTTAGCCGGCGGTTAGGCGCTTCAAAAAACACACGATGCAATGCCCTTAGAGCCGCATTGACATCGGCATTGTTGAGAACGATTGAAATGTTGTTTTCCGTACTGCCTTGGGCAATGGCGCGAATATTGATCGCTTGATCTCCGAGCGCTTGGAACGCTTGGCCGCTCACTCCAATTTCTGAGGCCATGCCTTCTCCAACCAGCGCGACAATGCTGAGTGAGGAGTCAATGCGGATTGGAGACAACCTGCCTAGAACCAAATCAGCCTCCAGCTCCTCGTGAAGCGAGGCGATCGCCTGCTCGAGATCTTCATCGGAAACACCAATCGTGATGCTCTGTTCAGAGGAACTTTGGGTAATAAAAATAACATTGATCTGGCGCTGCGCCAAAGCTGAAAAAACTTTTCGAGAGAATCCAGCACGTCCAATGGCCCCCCCGCCTTCTAACGTCATCAAGGACAAGTTAGAGACACTGGAAAGACCTCGCACGACCGACTTTTGATCTGGCTCAGAGACAATTAAAGTTCCCGGATTGTCTCCCGCAAATGTACTGCGAATGATGAGCGGAATGCCTGCTTCTTTGAGTGGTGCAATGGTCGGATGGTAAATGACTTTTGCTCCAAAATGACACATTTCCATGGCCTCCTCATAGCTCATGGTTTCAATGATTCGTGCCGCTGGAATAACCCGAGGGTCCCCCGTCATCATGCCCGGAACATCCGTGGATTTCTCCATGCAATTCGCCTGAACTGCTCGCGCAATCAATGACGCGCTATAATCGCTACCGCCTCTGCCCAATGTCGTTGTGGAACCGTCTGGGGCCCTACCGATATAGCCTTCGGTAATCAAAACTTCGAAATCCATATCGGATTCAACACCATTTACAATGGAAGAAAGACTGTCTTCAAGCTGCACCTCCGCTTTGCCATATTGACCATCTGTGGAAATCCAACTCCGCGCATCGATTCTTCGGACTGACAACCCTCGGTGAGTTAAATAGGCCGCAACAAGGACGACAGCGAGTCGTTCTCCAAAGGAAACCACATAGTCTGAACTCTTCGGGCTTAGCTCGCCCAACAAATTCAATCCTCGGCAAAATTCTTCGAGATCTTCAAACAGTTGGTTGAGCTCTTCAACTGCTGAATGAGAATTTTTATTCAAATCCAATTCATCGCACACAGCAAGGTGTCGCTTGCGAATCGCCAACAATGGCGAATGAAAAAGAGCTTCGCCTGTGGCCGCCGAGGCCCCCAACTCCAATAGTGCGTTGGTCATTCCCCCCACGGCGGAACACACCACAATGCGCTTTTTATTTTTGCGCGCAATGAGAACATCCCCAACACGCTCCAAAGCGCGGGACGAAGCCAATGAACTACCACCAAATTTCAGCACATCAATGTCCATGGTCAGGATCGATGACTCTCTTTACTTTCAGTCATTGATGAAGGTGACATAAGAGTCTCATTTCACTTACGAAGACAACACCGCAAGGTTGCACCCACATGAGGTCATACAGTGTGTTTTCATGCACCCACGGAAGGTCAATCAGCGTTGTCCGGCGTGAATTTCCCTATCACCTCTTCACTCACTCCCGTATTCGAAAACCCGCCGTCATGGAAGAGATTTTGCATGGTCACAAAGCGCGTCAGGTCACTGAACAAAGTCACACAGTAATCAGCACAAGCCACCCCATCAGCATTGCCCAATGGACTCATGGACTCACTGTACGCGATGAATTCATCAAACCCCTTGACACCGCTCCCCGCTGTGGTAATGGTTGGACTTTGACTCACGGTATTGATGCGAACCTTTTTAGCCACGCCGTAATGGTACCCGAAGCTTCGCGTAATGCTTTCGAGCAAACTCTTGGCATCCGCCATGTCTCCATAATCCGGGAATATTCTCTGAGCCGCGATATAGGTCAATGCCACAACACTTCCCCAATCACTGATCGCGTCCATCTTTTTGGCGACGGCCAATGTTTTGTGCAAGCTGATGGCACTTACATCCAATGTGGTCTGCAACCAGTTGTAATTGACATCAGTATAATGCTTGCCTTTTCTAACGTTGGGGCTCATGCCGATGGAATGCAACACAAAGTCGACTTGTCCGCCGAAATGCTCCATGGCCCCTTCGAATAGAGCGGTTATATCTTCAACACTCGTAGCGTCCGCAGGAATGACCGGGGCGTTGCCAACAATTTTTGAAAGCTCATGGATCTCTCCCATCCGCATGGCCACTGGTGCATTGGTCAAAACCAGTTCCGCTCCTTGAGCATGCGCTTGAATCGCTGTTTTCCAAGCAATGGATTGATCATTCAAGGCTCCAAAAATGATGCCCCTCTTTCCTTTCAATAAATTCTCAGCCATGGTAAATGGGTTGCAAATAAGCCGCAAACGTAGGGAGTATTTTTGAATCTGTCATTGTTCTGAGGCTCTATTCAGGTGGTAGAATCTTCTGGGGGTTTAAAATCCCCTGGGGATCAAAGACCCGCTTGATCCCGCGCATCAATTGAAGATGACGTGGCGAGAATGCAATATCCATATAAGGTTTTTGAACCCACCCTATTCCATGTTCTCCGCTCAACGTCCCCCCCATTGCGACAACCGATTTGAATATCATGCGAATCGCATTGGGCAATTCTGCTTCCCAAGCATGATCAGTCAGGTCGCCTTTTAATATGTTCACATGCAAGTTTCCGTCTCCGGCATGCCCGTAACAGATGCTCTCAAATCCGAACGTTTTTCCAATCGTTTTGACAGCGAGCAACAATTCCGGCAATTTGGCACGCGGGACGACCGTGTCCTCTTCTTTGTAAACACTTGCCGATTTGACGGCCTCTCCGACTCTCCGACGCAAAAACCAGAGCTTTTCCTGCGCCGCTGCATCTTCTGCAAAAAGTGGGTCTTTCGCGCCAAACATCTCCAATACAGGTAGGATGGATTCCATTTGTGGGAGTAAATCCTCGGCTCGGAAAGCATCCACCTCAATGAGTAAATGGGCTTGAACTTCGTCCTCCATTTGAAGTGAGTAATCACCCGTGAATTTTTGAGCCAGTTCAATCGCAGAGCGCTCCATGAACTCCATCGCCGATGGCTGCACTCCAGACTGAAAAATAGCAGAGACGGCCTCACAAGCCTGTTCTGCACTGGCGAAGGGCACCAACAACAAGGCTTTAAAAGCGGGCAATGGAAGCAGCTTCAACGTGGCCTCTGTCACGATGCCAAGCGTACCCTCGCTCCCAATCATCAGTTGGGTCACGTTGTAGCCCGTGCTATTCTTTAACGTATTGGCCCCCGTCTGAATGACCGAACCATCTGCTAGAACCACCTCCAAATTCAACACCCAATCCTTGGTTACGCCATATTTTACAGCCCTCGGCCCACCGCTGTTTTCGGCAATGTTGCCTCCGATGGAACACGATCCTCGGGAAGCGGGGTCAACTGCATAAAACAATCCTTTCGACGCCACGGCGTCTTGGAGGTTTTCTACAATCACTCCTGGTTGGACGCGTACTTGCAGATTGCGTTCGTCCACTTCGAGAATCGAATTCATCCGTCGCATCGAAAGCGCAATACCGCCATTGATAGCCAATGCTCCGCCGCTCAAGCCCGTACGAGCGCCCGATGCCGTCACCGGAACGCCATGAGCGGACGCCCATTGCATCACTGTGACCACTTCGCTCGTCTTCGTCGGCTCGATTACCACATCTGGTGGGAAATGCAAATCCTCCGTCTCATCCCGGCTTTCCCTTTGGATTGTTTCCTCATCAATGCGCACGTTTAAATCTGCGGGCATTGCCTTTTTCAATGCATTCATCCAATCCTTGCTCATGGTTCAAACATAATTCAAGGCAATGAATTATCCCCAAGGTCAAGCACATACTATCTTGTGCACTTCAACAACGCTTCACCAAATGATTGCTCCTTTTCTTTATCGGGTTTTGACTCCTATTGTGGCATGCAGCTACATGCTTCTTTCTGCCGGCATGGGCCAAGCTCAAAGTTTACCTTTCCAATTGTTCACCAACGAGCTCATTTGGTACAGCGGTGAATTTCAATCTGAAAGAGTCGGTGGCATTCGTTCCATGAATGACGGCAAACACTACACCAGTCAAGAATCCAGTGTTTGGGGAAGCACCATTGTAAAATACGAATACAGCACTGGAGAGGCCACGGACACGCTGGCAACGAGCATGTCCGTCTTTGGAGATCCTGAGCAGCAGTTTGATGGGTATGAATTTTCATCCGACGAAGGTGCTCTGCTCATCACCACGGATACGGAAGGAATCTATCGGCATTCATTCGCTGCCAATTATCACGTTCATTATTTAGGCAGTCAAACCACCCGACCTCTGACTGATTTTACCTTGGGCAAACAACGGCTGGCTAGTTTTAGCCCCAATGCAAACCAAGTCGCCTTCATGCGGGATAACAACATTTTCATTGCTGACATTGCAAACGAAGGGGAAAATCAAGTGACAGCCGATGGTCGAATCAACGAAATCATCAACGGAGCAACGGACTGGGTATACGAAGAGGAATTTGGAGATGACAACGGGCTCTTTTGGTCGCCAGATGGAGCTTTTCTTGCTTTTTATCGTTTCGATGAATCGGCGGTCAGAGAATTCTCCATGCCTGAGTACGGCCAGCTTTACCCAGAACCCGTGGTGTTTAAATATCCCAAGGCCGGTGAAGTCAATGCGGAGGTGTCGGTCTTTGTTCATGACGTCAAGGAGAACAGCAACATCCCCGTCATCCTTCCAACCGAAGAGTACATTCCTCGAATCAAATGGGGAGCCGACAACCAACAGTTGGTCTTGATGACCATGAACCGGCATCAAAACGTTTTGAAACTGATGATGGGCAATTGCGAAGACATCTCATCCAACGGAATCGAAACTCAAGAGATCTGGTCAGAGGAGGCCTCTACCTACATCGATTTGAATGATGACATCCGGTTTCTTCAAGACGGAAAGTCCTTTGTCATGGCCAGTGAACGGGATGGCTACAACCATTTGTATCTGTTTTCCACGGATAAAGATCAAGAAACGGTCCAATTGACTTCCGGAGAATGGGATGTCTTGGAAGTGTATGGCGTGGATGAAAAGCGGAAACAAGTCTACTTCACCTGCAGTGTTCAAGGGGCGACGCAAACTCACATCGGCCGGGTTTCTTTTGATGGGAAAATGGCGTTGGTTGACGAAGTGCTTGGAACACACAGTGCATCCTATTCCAATTCGTTTGATTATTCCATCCACGTGTACAACAATGCGAACACGCCGCCTGTCTATACGCTCCGCGATCGCCAAGGCAAAGTGGTTCGTTCCCTGAAAGACAACGCCGGTTTGGCGCAAAAAATGAAGGATTACTCTGCCCAACCGAAGTCATTTTTCACGTTCGAAAATCGTGTCGGCGTAGAATTGAACGCTTGGATGATCACCCCTCCCGGATTCTCTGAAGACAAGGAGTACCCCGTCTATGTCGCCATTTATGGAGGACCAGGCGTCAATACCGTCGAAGATGCTTGGGGAGGCGCCAATTATTATTGGCACCAAATGCTCGCGCAGAATGGATACATCGTTGTGAGCTGTGACCCGAGGGGAACTCCCAAGCGAGGAAAGGATTTCAAGCACAGTACGTACAAAGAGTTGGGCAAGCTAGAAACGGAAGACTTCATTGACTTTGGACAGTATCTGCAAGGACAATCGTATGTGTCCGCTGATCGCATCGGAATTCAAGGGTGGAGTTATGGCGGATTCATGACGCTGCTCTGCATGACAAAAGGCGCCGACGTCTTTTCGGCGGGCATTTCCGTGGCTCCTGTGACCAACTGGCGCTATTACGATTCCATTTACACCGAGCGATTCATGCAAACACCTGAAGAGAATGCCAGCGGTTATGATGACAACAGTCCCGTGAACCACGCTGACAAGCTCCAGGGCCCATTACTCCTTGTCCACGGATCTGCTGATGACAATGTGCATTACCAAAACTCCATGGAAATGGTCAATGCACTCGTCAACGCCAATAAGGACTTCGATTTTTTCGTTTACCCTGACCGCAATCATGGCATTTACGGAGGCAATACTCGATTGCATCTGTACAATATGATGTTCGAATTTGTAAAAGAAAATCTCTGAAGGAATCAAATTGATGCGATTCCGTTATTAGATTACCCCCCAACTGAGAATACCCTATCCATAACCTTATGAGTGATTCAAATACTGCGGTCCAGATGGGCCACCCTAAAGGACTCTACACCCTCTTCTTTTCTGAAATGTGGGAGCGTTTCTGCTACTACGGGATGCGTGTGTTGCTGACGTTGTTCCTTGTTAAATCATTGCTCAAGGGCGATTCAGAAGCCAGTATGATTTATGGTGCCTATACCGCCTTGATTTATGCTGCTCCTGTTTTAGGTGGGCGAATGGCCGACCGATACCTCGGATACCGCTATGCCATCTTGCTCGGAGCCGTCCTCATGGCCATTGGTGAATTCTTGATACTCGGCGGCAATGAAACCTTCATGCTCTTCGGCATGGGAGCGCTCATTGTTGGCAACGGCTATTTCAAAGCCAATATCTCCACCATCGTTGGCAAATTGTACAAGGACAATGATCCGCGAAGAGATTCTGGCTTCACCATCTTCTATATAGGCATCAATGTTGGGGCTTTGTTGGCCACCACAGTAGTCGCCTATGTCGGGGAAACCTATGGCTTCAAATACGGCTTTGGACTTGCGGGAATTGGCATGTTGTTGGGTCTGGTCATTTTCTGGACGGGCCGTGATAACTATGCCGCTGCTCCAGGACTCGAGATCACGGAAGACGGCATGAAGCAAGTTGGACCATTGAAAATGTACCAAGCCATTTCCTTGGGATCGTTGGCTTTGATTCCATTGTGTTACCTCTTAATCCAACAGAACACCTTCCTCATTGAAATCGGCCAATACTCTTGGGATTTCCCATTGATGACCGTCCTTTTGGTCTCCTTGTTTGTCTATGTTGCTGGTAGCTTGATCAAGGCAGGAATCAAGGAAGGACCCATTTGGAAAGACCGGATGATCGCGTTGGTGATCTTCATGTTGATCAACGTCGTGTTCTGGGCTTGTTTTGAGCAAGCTGGCACTTCATTGACTTTGTTTGCTGATCGAAATGTCAGTCGGGAAATATTGGGCTGGGTCATGCCTGCTTCCATGACACAGTTCTTCAATCCCGCCTTCATCATCATTTTCGGATCCATCTTTTCTGTGATGTGGGTGAAGCTCGATGCCATTGGCAAAAACCCAAGCATCCCCCTGAAATTTGCATTCGGCATTCTTCAACTTGGAGTGGGCTTTTTGGTGACGCTTATTGGATTGAATTTTGCCGATGAAAGCCACATGGTTCCTTTGTTGACATTGGTGTTCTTGTATATGCTCCATACAACGGGTGAATTGTTCCTTTCACCAATTGGACTTAGCATGGTCACCAAACTCGCTCCCAAGGCGATGGCCGGAACAGCAATGGGCGGCTGGTTCCTGAGTTTTGCCATGGCCAATTACGCTGGTGGACTGATCGCTACATTCACTGGAGGACATGATGACTCTGGCGCCGTCTTGAGCGCCGCCGAAGGACTCACTAAGTACACAGAAGTGTTTTCGACCATTGGTTTCGTGTTGATCGGATTCGCGGCCTTCATCGTTTTGATGAACAAGCCTCTCAACAAACTCATGCACGGTGTGAGTTAAAATCACGTCTTCGATTCATAAAGACTGCAAAGGCGTCCTTCGAGACGCCTTTCTTTTGCGATATTGCAGAAAAATACAGGGCCATGCGACCATTTTACATTGTTTTACTTGCATCAACTCTTGGTCTCTTCACCCAAACCGATGGTCTTGCTCAATCGCAAGTCAACTGGATGAGTTTGGAGGAAGCCGTTGTTGCTCAAAAAAATGAACCGCGCAAAATCGTCATGGATGTTTACACCCAATGGTGCGGTCCGTGTAAAATGATGATGGCGAATACGTTTACCAATCCCGATGTGATTGCTTATTTGAACGAGAACTTTTATGCCGTAAAATTTGATGCGGAATCTAAAGCCCCCGTCAATTTCAAGGGACGAACTTTTGAAAATCCGGGATACAAAGAAGGTGTTCGAGGTCGAAATAGCGCCCACCAACTTTCTCGTGAATTGCGTGTAAGCGCTTACCCCACGTTGGTTTACTTCGATGAAAAAGCGGAAGTCATCGCTCCCATTTCAGGATACAAGACTCCAGGACAATTGGAGATGTATCTGAAATTCTTTGCACAACACTTCACACCGGGTGTTCAACAAGGAGAGTGGGAAGAATTCCGGGACAACTTTGTTCCCAGCTTTCGCTAGATGGAACGTCTGGATAAGGCATTCGCCCATCGTCAGAACCGTGCTCGAACGAGTATATTTGCCGCAAGTCCTTCGGGATTGCACAGGATTGAACATTGAAAACAAGATTCGCGTCACAAAATGAGTGAGACTGCACGACTAATATTGGATGGGAAAGAGTACGAATTCCCTGTCGTTACCGGTTCTGAAAACGAAAAGGCCATTGACATCTCCAAGCTGAGAGCCACCACGGGCTACATCACTTTGGATTACGGCTTTAAGAATACCGGCTCAACGCAAAGCGCAATCACTTATTTGGATGGTGAAAATGGCATTCTTCGTTATCGAGGATATACCATTGAAGAACTGGCCGAGAAGGCATCCTTCCTTGAGGTGTCCTTCCTCCTGATTTATGGTGAATTACCGAATCAAAAGGAACTCGATTATTTCCAAGGAAGCATCACGCATCATACTTTGGTGCATGAGAACATGAAAAGCTTTTTTGAGGCGTTTCCTCCGGGAGCGCATCCGATGGGCATGTTGAGCTCTATGATTTCCAGCTTGAGTACGTTCTATAAGGATTCTCAAAATCCGAATCGATCGATTGAGGACATTGAAAAAACAATTCACCGATTGATCGCGAAGTTGCCTACACTGGCAGCCCAGGCTTACAAGCACAACATGGGCCACCCTACCGTGTATCCTTCCAATGACTTGGGCTATTGTGGCAACTTCCTGAACATGATGTTTGCCTTACCCACAGAGGACTACACTGTAGATCCCGTCGTAGAAAGTGCTTTGAACAAATTGTTGATTTTGCACGCAGATCATGAGCAGAACTGTTCCGCTTCAACTGTGCGCATTGTCGGATCTTCTCAGGCCAATCTCTACAGCTCCATCTCAGCGGGCATTGCTGCTCTCTGGGGACCCTTGCACGGCGGTGCAAACCAAGCCGTTATCGAGATGCTTGAATCGATCAAAGATGATGGCGGCAACTTGCAAAAATGGATTGACAAAGCCAAAGACAAAACGGATTCCTTCCGTTTGATGGGCTTCGGTCATCGCGTTTACAAGAATTTTGATCCTCGAGCAAAAATCATCAAGAAGGCCGCAGATGAGGTCTTGGAAAAGCTGGGCGTGAATGACCCCGTTTTGGACATCGCAAAGCAGCTTGAGGAAGTCGCTCTGAATGATCCCTATTTCGTCGAACGTGGCTTGTATCCGAATGTCGATTTCTATTCCGGTATCATCTACCGCGCATTGAACATTCCAACCGATATGTTCACGGTCATGTTTGCCTTGGGCAGACTCCCGGGATGGATTGCCCAATGGAAGGAGATGCACGAAAATGGCGAGCCGATTGGCCGTCCCCGACAAGTTTATACGGGAGCCACGGTACGAAGCTACGCACCAATCGAAGCGCGGAGCTAAACTCCACCTGCATGACGGAACTAAAGCAACAACCTTTTGTGCGAACCGAAACGCTCAATGGCGTTTTTACCGTTACTTTTTTCCATCCTCAGAGCAACGCGCTACCGCGCAAGATCTTAGGGGAATTAGCTGAAGCGATCAACAGCGCTGCGGACAATCCTGAACATCGCGTCGTTGTCCTTCAATCTGCTGGTGAACGCGCGTTTTGTGCTGGCGCAAGTTTTGACGAGTTGGTCGCCATACAGACGCCTGAGCAAGGACAAATTTTCTTTAGTGGTTTCAGTGAAGTCATCTTGGCCATACGTTCTTGTCCACTTCTTGTCATTTCCCGTGTCCAAGGCAAAGCCGTTGGCGGTGGTGTCGGTTTGGCGGCAGCCGCTGATTACACCTTAGCCACTCAACATGCTTCCATCAAATTGTCTGAATTGGCTGTTGGCATTGGACCCTTTGTCGTCGGACCTGCGGTAGAACGCAAACTCGGCACTTCTGCTTTCTCTTCCTTGGCAATCGATGCAACTTCATGGCGTTCTGCCAACTGGGCTTTGCAACATGGATTGTACGCCCAAGTTTTTGAGACAAGTGAAGAACTCGATGCTGGCGTAAGCACTTTGTGCGCACAACTAGCCAAGAGTAGCCCTGACGCCATGCGCTCCTTGAAACAAGTTTTCTGGATTGGTACAGACGAGTGGCCGGCGCTTCTCGAAAATAGGGCCGCTATCTCTGGGGAGCTCGTGCTAAGCGACTTCACGCGATCTGCAATCGCTGCTTTTAAGAAAAGCTAATTGCACTTGGACATCAACAGATGTCACAGGTGTCATCCAGTTGCTTGTTGAACCTTATTGAAAAGAAAAAGGCCCGCGTTTGCGGGCCTTTTTTATATACATCCAAACCGTTCAGATTACTGAATGATCACTTGCTCCGTGGCGCGTTTGAGGCCTGATCTCACAGCAACATTGTAGATGCCATTGGTATAGCCCGCGACATCCAATCGGACCGCACCGTTCGTGGCCTGCAAATTCTGATGGAAGACCATTCGACCTGTAGCATCATAAATCGACACTTCAACGGCTTCAGACCATTCTGGTGACGCAATCCAAAGCTCATTAGAGGTCGGGTTTGGGTAAGCACTCATGGGGAAGCTCAACAATTCAGTCACTGAAATCACCACTTCCATTTCAACATCCAAGCTGGTCACACAACCGTTGGAATCAGTCACCGTTACAATATACACCCCACCTGTTCCTGTGACGTCCTCCTCATCACTGGTGAATCCGTCGGGGCCGGTCCAGCCAATGATATATTCAGGCGTCCCACCTGAAACCGTAATGGATATCGAACCTCCTGCACCTTCAACATCGTTGAGCACTTCATCTACAACAATGACGATGTCACAGAAATAACAGCTGCCGTCATCATCCGTGGCATCCGCATTGTAATTGTCTGCGTCAGGATCCGTGCAACCGGCAACTTCCAATTCATCGCAAATGCCATCCATATCAGCATCGTTCAGGCAGTTGCCATCGCAATCATAATTTGTCTCAGCAAAAGCGCATGAACCATCGTCATCGGTTGCTGCCTCATCGTAATTGCAAGCCGTCATGTCTGTGCAACCCGCAACTTCCAATTCATCGCAAATGCCATCCATATCAGCATCGTTCAGGCAGTTGCCA
>CALGEI010000038.1 GCA_937881575.1 uncultured Flavobacteriales bacterium
TTTCCTTTCTATTGCGGTACGAGATCATTGCCCCTGGCCAGACCGTTTGAAAAGCCTTGATTCCATTTTCCTCAAACGCGATTCGAGTAAACGCCAAGCCTTGATCAAATAACTTCTCCTCGTTCTGACCGATCGTTTGGCGGTCATCTGAGTCATAGATATTAACGAATTGAAATCGCATTTTTCCCGAAGCCACCTCTGCAAATTCATTCAATTGGAATCGAATGGAACGTTCAAGTCGTTTCCATTGAGCTGGATATTCCCCGTACAAGTAACATGTTACAAAAACCTCGTCCTCCAAATTGGACAGCAAATCTTGGGTTGACTCTGTCAGCGTATGCCTCCCCTCCTCCGTCAAATCCCATTGAAAGGGAAACAAGTTCACCGCAAAAGTGACTGTGGACAAAAGTGCCAATCCAAGTCCCCATTGCACCAAATCATGCCGACGTTTTCCGCGTGTCCAAAGCAAGGCCAAACGGGCGGTCCACAAACTCACCCCAATCACAACCAAAAAATACAAAATATCGCGACCATGAAGCAGCCCCTGACTCATGGCCCGGTAATGCGATTCCATACCAAGTTGACTAAAAGCAAGGTCCCAAGATCCCAGCCATGAAAACTGAGAAAGTGCGGTGAATCCGATGAATGTAAAAACCAAAAGAAGCAAGGAGAGTAGAAATGCAACCAACGGATTCCGCGTCCAAGTTGAGACCATGACGCCAATGGCCGTGAAAGCTGCCCCTAAAAGCAATAGTCCGCTGTAGCTCCCTCGAATGGCGCCCGCGTCAAAATTCCATTGTGGCTGCCCCAATTCCCCCAAAATGGGGATATACAAAAGTGTCGGCACCAAAGCGAACACCATGACGGCAAAAGCACCCAGGAATTTTGCCAACACAATCTGCCCTTCGCCTAAAGGGCGTGTGAGCAGTAGCTCCATGGTTCCCGTTCGGTGTTCTTCTGCAAACGAGCGCATGGTAATGGCCGGAATGAGGAACATAAAAATCCAAGGAGACCAGGCAAACAGAACCTCCAAAGAGGCCTGTCCTGCATCCAGAATGTTTCGTTCACCTGGGAAGACCCATAAAAAAAGGCCGAGAAGTAGCAGAAAAACGACCACTACGACGTAGCCCATTAATGTGCTGAAAAACCCCCGAAGTTCTTTGAGAAATAATGCGATCATGTTGCGAAGGCGCAAGTTAATGTGAATCAGTGAGGCCACGTGATTTCAGATGACCAATCCATGCTCCAAGCAATGGGCTCCGCAGCAAACAGTGACTTTGTTTTCGGCCAAACACTGCCAAACAGCTCTGATTGTCGATAAGCATTCAGTGCCTGCTCATTGTTCCACCAACTCATCGTGGTCCGCTGGCAATGGTTCAGCGTTGAGCGAAGCATCAGGACCTTTCTACAACCCGGTTGCGCCTCTATTTTCGATTGAGATTCAGCAAATATGGCATCAAATTCGGAGGTGCATTCTTCTTTGAATTCCATGCGCACAATGCGAACGATGCTCATTTCATAAGGTGTTTTCATCTTCAAATCGAATGCGGATGCGGTGGTCTCTGCCAAGACCCAACAAGGCATCTGCCCCCCCTCTTCCACCGGGGGCACTGTGGTTGTTGATGGCGATTTCAAGCAAACCGGCATGATTGAAAACGGCCACGCGCTCACCAGCCAAGACATCCTGATAGTGATCATGTACTTTGCGAATGCCCATGCGCGGTGTCCGCATCTCAATTTCGAACTTCCGTCCCTTGCCAAATTCCTTGAAAGCCTTTTTCGTGATGTTGGTGATCACATTGCCGAAATGGTCGATGTAGTGGACATGACCAATCAATGTGTGTCCTTCATGGGCTAGTCGTTTCGGCGAGCCTGGCCGCAATTCACCCACTCGCCGCCCAATTAAATCTGCGGAACCCCCTCGCGCCAAATGCGCCGCCGCGAGGACAAATACCTCCCGTTCAGGGAAGGTGGGTGCATCAACATCATAGCGAAGTCCCGACAAATCAAACACCTCTTCCGGTTCCTGGTCTGCAATTAAACGAAACACTCCGGTATCCGCACCAATGAAGTACTGACCGTGCAACACCATGATTCTGTGGGGAGTCTCAGGGGTGTCTGCGCTGCGAACACAGATCAAATGAACCGTCCCTTTGGGGAACTCAGGATAAACAGAGCGCAACAAAAAAGCGGCTTCCACCACATCAAATTTCCGTACAGAATGCCCCACGTCGACGATACGAATGTCCGGAACGCGCTGATAAAGCGCACCTTTCAGGATGGCCGTATAGAGGCTTCCTTCGCCAAAGTCAGAAGTGATGGTTGCAATTGACACTTTGCAAAGGTGAGAAACCTATTTTTGTCTTCGCATATGCAACAGAAAGAGATTTCCATCCAAAATGTTGATCCGTTGATCCTATTGGGCAACGACAACGAAAAATGGCGCTTAATTCAAAAGCAACTTCCAGCGCTCAAGTTGATAGCCCGTGGCGACACCATCATTGCAAAAGGTTCTTTGGAGGACCTAGGGCGATTTGATGAAGTGATGCGCATGCTGCTCTGGCACATAGAGCGGTACCAAAAATTGACCGATGATGACATCTATCGTCTGCTCAATGCGGATGAATCAGAAGTACAGCGTCAATCTAAAAAGGACGACACCCTGGTTTATGGTCCTGGAGGCCACCGCATTACAGCGCGCACGCCCAATCAACAAATCCTTGTCGACACCATTCGAGCGAATGATATGACTTTTGCGGTTGGCCCAGCGGGAACCGGCAAAACTTACACCGCTGTCGCCATGGCTGTCGCCGCTTTGAAGGACCGTCGAGTTCGGAAGATTGTATTGACCCGACCTGCCGTAGAAGCCGGAGAAAACTTGGGCTTTCTGCCGGGGGATTTAAAGGAAAAGTTGGATCCATACCTGCAACCCTTGTATGATGCATTAACCGACATGTTGCCGTTCGACAAAGTGGCTGACCACCTGGAAAAAGGCGTAATCGAGATAGCTCCGTTGGCGTTTATGCGCGGTAGAACACTGGACAAAGCATTCGTCATCCTCGACGAAGCCCAGAATACAACGGTGGCACAAATGAAGATGTTTTTGACCCGGATGGGACGTGATGCCAAATTTGTCATCACGGGGGACATTTCTCAGGTCGACTTGCCACGACAACAAATGTCGGGCCTGCTTTACGCACAGCGCTATTTGACGGAAATCGAGGGCATCGGAATTGTACAGCTCACGGGCGCAGATGTCGTGCGACACCGTCTCGTTCGCGCTATGATTCAAGCTTTTGAAGTCGCAGACGCCTCGCAACAAAAGAATTCACAATCCAAACCTTGACCGACGATTAGGTTCTACATCATGAGCTCCACACTCGCGCAATCTCAATTCAACTTCCCCGGACAAACCAACGCCTACCACGGCAAGGTCCGGGACATGTATTCCATCGGCAGTGACCTCATGGTCGCCGTAGTTTCCGATCGGATTAGTGCATTCGATGTGATTCTCCCCAAGGGAATTCCTCACAAGGGCCAGGTACTCAACAGCATTGCAAGTTATTTCCTCGATGCGGTAAGTGACCTTGTTCCCACCTGGAAATTGGACACCCCGCATCCCAACATTACGATTGGTCATGCCTGTGAACCCATTCGCCTGGAAATGGTGATTCGCGGCTATCTCACGGGCCACGCTCACCGAACGTATGCTTCGGGCAAACGCACCTTGTGCGGTGTCGTCATGCCCGAAGGAATGAAAGAACATGATCGATTTCCGGCACCGATCATTACCCCGGCAACCAAAGCCGAGGAAGGTCACGATGAGGACATTAGTCGGGAAGACATCTTGTCCCGAGACCTTGTTCCTGAATCACTTTACCAGCAACTTGAAGACACCACGCGTGCCCTCTTCCAGAGAGGAACAGAAATGGCTGCCAAGCAAGGTCTGATTTTGGTTGACACCAAGTACGAATTCGGTTTGCGCAATGGGCAGTTGATGCTCATTGATGAAATTCACACCCCCGATAGTTCGCGCTATTTTATCGCAGAAGGATATGAGGAGAGGCAAAATGCCGGTGTCCAACAAAAACAATTGAGCAAAGAGTTCGTCCGCGAATGGCTCATGGAGCATGACTTCATGGGGCTCGAAGGTCAACATGTTCCGCACATGCCCGAGGAGTTTGTCCAGACTGTCAGCCAACGATACATCAGCTTATACGAACAAGTGACCGGCATGCCATTCGTTCCGGATGGATCTACCGACGCTGTTGCAGATATTCAAGTAGCCGTTGAACAATGGCTCAAATTCAACCGATGAGCAGAAAGAAAGCCCGCGCGCCTTGGCAAGAAGATGCATTGAACGCCATCGCTTGCCTTAAAAATGGGGGCGTCCTGCTGCACGCAACGGACACCGTTTGGGGATTGGCTGCAGATGCAACCCACGCTGGAGCAGTCGAAAAGATTTATCGAATCAAGGATCGCGTCTTGGATCAACCCCTCTTAATGCTCGCTTCCAACGACCGCATGGTGGAAATGTTGCAACCTCAACTGCCTGATGAAGCCTGGGAGTTGATGGAGGTCAGTGATCGTCCTGTGACGGTTGTGGCTCCATTTGCTTCTGCCTGTCGCTATGCCATCCATCCCTCCTTAGTAAATGCGGCAGGAGCTTGCGCTGTTCGGCTCATCCAAGATGCTTACTGCCAGTTTATCATTGACGGATTGGGCAAGCCTATCGCTTCTACAAGCGCGAATAAATCGGGCGAATCGAGTCCTGCCGTTTTCACTCAAATTGCCAATAGCATCAAGAAGGAAGTAGACTTTATTGGTTTGCATGGACAACAAAACAAAGCCCCTTCAGCCCCGTCGATGCTGGTCGAATTCGACGAAAGCAATCGATTTCGGATTATTCGGCCCTGAGGATGGCCGCGGCATAGCCCCCTCCCAACTACCTTTGATATCAAGGACTGCTCCTGCATGAACTATTCTGACGACCTCTACCACCCCCTGTTCCGCACCATCGGCGCCATTGCAGACGAAAACGACCAGCAAGTCTTTGCCATCGGTGGGTACGTGCGTGATCTTTTGTTGAATCGTCCGTCCAAAGACATCGACATCGTAGTTGTCGGTAGCGGCATTGCTCTGGCTACAGAAGCTGCAAAAGTGCTACGTGCCGGCAAGGTGACTGTTTTTAAGAATTTCGGGACTGCCATGTTTCGAATCGGTGACATGGAAGTGGAATTTGTGGGAGCCCGCAAGGAATCCTACGAACGAGGTAGTCGGAAACCCATCGTCGAGGATGGCAGCATTGAAGATGATCAAAAGCGTCGGGATTTCACCATCAACGCCTTGGCGTTGAGTCTGAACGTTGACACATTTGGCGATTTAATCGACCCCTTCAATGGCATTGGAGATCTTCACGCCCAGCGTATTCAAACTCCGCTAGATCCTGATATCACTTACAGCGATGATCCGTTGCGTATGTTGCGGGCCGTTCGATTTGCCAGCCAACTCGGGTTTCAAATCACATCTGACAACTTAAAATCCATCCAGCGGAATGCGGAGCGTTTGGATATTATTTCCACGGAACGCATTCACACCGAACTGCACAAAATCATTTTGAGTGATGAGCCGTCGGTTGGCTTTAAATTGCTCGATCAATGTGGATTGCTTCAGCGGTTTTTCCCGGAAATGACCAAACTGAAGGGGGTCGAATGGAGACAGAACATCGGGCACAAGGATAATTTTTACCACACATTGGAAGTCTTGGACAATGTGGCCGAACAGTCCGATAATTTGTGGTTGCGTTGGGCCGCCATCTTACACGACATCGCCAAGCCTGCAACGAAGCGATTTCAAGACGGACACGGTTGGACTTTCCACGGTCACGAGGATCGGGGAGCGCGCATGGTTCCGAAGATTTTCAAACGACTTAAATTGCCACTCGATGGCAAGATGAAGTTTGTCCAAAAGATGGTGCTACTGCATCTCAGACCGATTGCCTTGACGAAAAATCAAATAACGGATAGCGCCATACGCCGTCTTCTTTTTGACGCGGGCGATGACATTGATCAGTTGATGATCTTGTGCAAGGCCGACATCACATCGAAAAATGAGGCGCGTGTGAAGCGTTACCTCGCTAATTACGAGGTGGTCATTCAACAATTGAAGGAGGTTGAAGAAAATGATCAGTTGCGCAATTTCCAACCTCCCGTTACAGGCGAAGAAATCATGGAAACGTTCGGGATTCCACCGAGCAAACCCATAGGCACAATTAAAAATGCCATCAAGGAGGCCATCCTAGAAGGTGAGATCCCCAACGAAATCGAAGCAGCACGCACGTTGATGCACCGAATTGCAGGAGATATGGGCCTCGTTAAAGCCAAGGGCTGATCAGCCCTTCCAACCGTCCTTCAATGTCACCGCGCGATTGAATACCAAGTTTTCTGGTTTGGAATACTTGGAATCAACCGTGAAATACCCTAAACGGGTGAATTGGTAAACGGTTCCAACTGGAGCTTCTCCAAGGCTAGGCTCCAGCTGACAACCCGACAAAACCTGCAAACTCTCTGGGTTCAGGTTGTTCATGAAATTCGCATCCTCTCCGCCTTCGGGATCTTCGCTCAAGAAAAGCCGGTCATACAAACGGACTTCGGCTTCAACGGCATGTGATGTCGCCACCCAATGCAAGGTGCCTTTGGCCTTCACTCCAGACGTGTCCTCTCCACTTTTGCTATTGGCCACACGATTCACATGCACTTCAGTGACTTGTCCGTTCTCGTCTTCCTTGTGATTCACATACTCAACGATGTAAGCTGACTTCAAGCGGACGGTACGCCCAGGCGCGAGACGAAACCACTTCTTGTTGACATCGACACGGAAATCCTCCGCCTCCATCCACAACTCGCGACCAAATGGCAATTCCCTCGAGCCCGCTTCAGGATCCTCTGGGTTGTTGTCGGTTTGTAGCCACTCCACCTCTCCTTCAGCTACATTCAAAACGATCAATTTGATCGGATTCAAAACGGCCATGGCACGCGGAGCTCGTCGGTTCAAATCATCCCGTAGCGCCCATTCGAGAAGTCCTACGTCGATCGTGTTGTTTCGCTTGGCAACGCCCACACGTTCAGCAAATTCGCGAATCGCTTCAGGGGTATAACCTCTGCGGCGCAAGCCACTGATGGTCGGCATACGGGGATCATCCCAACCGTCCACAGCATTCTCTTCAACCAAACGGAGCAATTTCCGCTTGGACATAATGGTATAGTTTAAATTGAGACGCGCAAATTCGGTTTGTTCAGAAGGGAAAATTCCCAAGGCCTCAATGAACCAATTGTAAAGCGGACGATGGTTCTCAAACTCCAAAGAACACAAACTGTGGGTGATGCCTTCCATCGAGTCCGACTGCCCATGCGCAAAGTCGTACATCGGGTAGATCACCCATTCCGAACCTGTTCGGTGATGTTCTATGAACTTGATGCGGTAGATGACCGGATCACGCAAAAGCATGTTGTCATGTGCCATGTCAATACGGGCGCGCAAAACACATGTTCCTTCGGCGTGCTTGCCTTCCTTCATTTCCTCAAACAACCGCTGATTTTCTTCAATCGAGCGGTCCCGAAAAGGACTGGCTGTTCCGGAAACGCCTGGGGCACCCTTTTGAGCGGCCATCTCTTCAGGCGACTGGTCATCAATGTAGGCCTGTCCTTGAGCGATCAACTGTTGCGCAAAGGCATAAAGCTGACCGAAATAATCACTGGTATAGTATTCTCCTCCCTTCCACTCAAAGCCCAGCCACGAGACATCACGTCGGATTGCATCCACATACTCTACACTCTCTTTTTCCGGATTGGTATCGTCGAAACGCAGATTGGTGATGCCTCCGTATTTCGATGCCAAGCCGAAGCTGACGCAAATGGCCTTGGCGTGCCCAATGTGCAAGTAACCATTGGGCTCTGGAGGGAATCGCGTCAGAATACGCCCGTTGTTTTTGCCGCTCGCAAGATCAGCTTCAATTTTTTGCTCAATGAAATTCAAGGGCTTCTTCGCCACATCGTCTCCTGCACCATCCTGATTTGACATGCCGCAAAGTTAATCGGCTAACTTCAGAATCGCAGAGCTTCGAGATTAGATTATTGCGCCTCTTTGTGGGCTACATCAGTTGCACGTAGCGCATGAGGTTTTCCTTGTAGGTTCTGCTAATCGGGACATCCTCATTGCCGATGCGCACAGTACTTTGAAAAACATCAATGTGGTCAATGTGCTCAAGGTTGATCACGTTGTTGCGCGAGACGCGGACAAAGCAGTCAGAAGATAACATGTGCACCATGTCCTTCAGTGACGCTTTGATGTGATAGCTGCGACTTTCCAAATGAATGGTGCTGTACTTTCCTTCGACTTGAATGAACCGAATGTCTGCCAATTCTACCCGACGCAGCTTATTGCCCACCTTGGTATAGAAATGACGCATTCCCGCGATCGTGCGGGACGAAATCTCACTCAATTTCCCCAAAAGATCCATAGGGTTGTCAATCCCGTCGTCATCTTGGGTTTGGGATTGCAACACAGCGGATAAATTGGGGTTGTTCACATGCGTTGCCCCTATGACCCCTGAAGTCGACTGAACTTGGTCCATCACCGTTTCAAGCTGACCCCAATCTTTCAATCGGTTAATCGAAAGCAAAGGAGCTCTGTTTTTGAGCGTATTGCGCAATCGATCCCACTCTGTCAACTGATCCAATTCGGCATCCCAAATGACAACCTCTGGCTCATGCTCAAGGAGCGCCATAGCCGCATCTTCGGGCTTTTCAGCTAATTGAACAGCATATCCGGCCCTTTCCAAAAACGCGCCGAGGCTTTGGGGTGAAGGCTGATTGATCAGAAGAACTTTGGCTTTCCGCATGCTAAAAAAACCCATCTGAAGGCCAATTGTTCTCTGCTCGTTACAGATGACAATTCAATATTCGCTATTTTTGCCACGTGAATCATGCTGATTATTCATTTTCCGTTCCATTGGAACACGTTGTCTGTCCGATGCCTTTGGGCTCAACAGAGACGGAAGTCGCTGAAGACACGCTACTCGACACAGCCACAGCTGATGGATGGCAGCTGGTGCTTTACAACGACGAACACAATTCGTTTGATCACGTGATCGAGATGCTGATTGAGGTCTGCGGACACGATGCGACACAAGCTGAGCAGTGCGCTGTCTTGGTACACTTCAAAGGGAAATGCACGGTGATGTCCGGTGCTTACGATGACTTAGAGCCCAAATGCACCAAGTTGCTCAGTGCCGATTTAACCGCTGAAATCGAAGCCTAGCCGCTCATTCGGAGCACATTGTATTGATATGGTCAATTGGTTTATCTTGACATCTAACTTCTGGCGTTCTCGCAAGTGGTTGGAAACAAGGTTGCCATGCAAAGAACATCCTATTCTAATGCACGTTCAGTTGATATAAAAAATGGGCGAATGCTCGTTGCATTCAGCTTGATTTCTGCGTGCATCTGTTTTCAACCCACGTCACTGGCTCAAGGTTTTTTCAACATTGCTCCAGAACAAAATATGGTCTACACAAATCCATTGGGTCAATGGGGATCGGGGATATCCTTAGTGGATTGGAATCAAGACGGATGGCCTGATGTAACCGCTTGTCGAGAAAATGGCCCCGCCATCGTCTACACACAATCTGAAGGTCAATTTCTTCAAAGTGCATTGGGTCCATTCTGTGCAGGAGAAGGCAAAAGCATCCAATGGGTGGACGTCGACAACGACGGTGATTTAGATTTATTCATCACCCAAGAAGCCGCACCTTTGATCATCATGGAGCAAGCCGATGATGGATTGTGGATCGAACGAAGCAACTTGAGTAACCTGCCCCTATTCATGCCATTGGCCTCTTGCGCCAGTTGGTCAGATTATGATCGAGATGGCGATCTCGATGTGTATTTGGGAGCCTACCACATGGATGAATTGGACGAATTGGGACTTCCAGAGGATTCGTTGTTGTGGGACGTTTGGAACACGGGCACTTCTGAAGAATGGCCCGCAGTCACCAATAAAATGTTTCGCAATGACGGCGACTTTGTATTCACTGATGTCACCGAGGCAACAGGACTTGGCAATGGCATTCAATTGACGCTGGCCACTTTGTTTCACGATGTGGATCTGGACGGTTGGCCTGACTTATTGGTCGCCAATGACAAGTGGAATCCCAATGCCTATTACCGCAATCAGGGCAACGGAACTTTTGAGGACCTTTCCATTGCCAGCAATTTTGATTTTGTTTTGGACGCCATGACCTTGACAGAAGGTGACATCAACCAAGACGGTTGGCGCGACTTCCTCATCACCAACACCCCTCAGGACACCGATATCTTATTGACCTACAACCCAGAAACGGCCCAGTTTGAAGACATCACCAATGCGCATTTTGGATCCTTGCTAGCTGAATCCTGGACGTGGGGAGCCCGTTTTATAGATTATGACAACGACACCGATCTCGATGCGTTTGTAGCCGAGCATTATCCGGCCCAACCGTATCAATTGAATCACTTTTTTGAAAATGGGGGAAGTGAAAATGACCACTTCTTTTTCATCCCGTCTACTGATATTTTCCCAGAAGACTTCACCAATGCCCACTCGGTCGCATCGGCCGATTGGAATCGGGATGGGCGCATCGATTTTGCCGTTCACAACTTGGGAAATCACAAGATTCGGATGTGGGAGAATGTCACAGTCAACACGAACCATTGGGTTGAAATTGAATTGCGAGGAACGCTATCCAATAGCCAAGCCGTTGGGTCCTGGGTCGAGGTGCATTGTGATCATCCAGCGTCCCCTTTTCGATCGTATACGGCGCTCGGAGCTGACTACTTGTCGCAATCTGACTTGGTTCTGCATTTCGGCTTAGCGGATGTCATCGTGATCGATTCCATTGTGGTCCAATGGCCAATGGGATCTACTGAATCATGGACTGGCCCTGAAGTGGACCAAATGCATGTTCTCATCGAAGGACAATCCGAAGCCTTCAATCCCTGCCCGTCGCTTGATGGTTCTTGCGCAGGCTGCACGTATGCAGCTGCATGCAATTACGAACCTGAGGCCCTGCTCGACGATGGCTCCTGTTTCTTCGATTGCTTTGTCAACAGTTCAAGCTGTGGCCCCGGAACAATCTGGGATGAAGTCTCAGCGCTTTGCATCCCGATGGCCTTCAATGACTGCCCTTCGGACATCAATTCAGATGGAGTCACCAACATGGCCGACTTGCTCTGGTTCCTATCTGACTTTGCTGTGGCATGTCCTGAATGAAGGAGCCCTCTCTTTTTCTTGGTTCTGATTTCATGGGCATTTTCGGCTATCATGCCATAATTTGCAGTCATGGAAGACGGGATGCGTGTGGCGGTCATTGGAGGCGGAGCGGCTGGTTTTTTTGCCGCGCTTTCTGTCGCGGAACATCACCCTTCTGCACAAGTGGTTCTTTTTGAAAAATCAGGCAAACTGCTATCCAAAGTCAAAATTTCCGGTGGTGGCAGGTGCAATGTGACCAACGCTTGCTTTACGCCGAGTTCCCTTGCGAAGAATTATCCTCGAGGAGGCAAACAACTCAAAAAGGCATTCACTGAATTTCAAGCCAAGGACACTGTGGAATGGTTCACCTCGCGGGGAGTCCCTTTGAAGACAGAGCCTGATGGCAGGATGTTTCCGCAGTCGGATGATTCGCAATCCATCATCGATTGTTTGATGCAGGAGGCTCACAAAAAGGGTGTGGAAATCAAAATGCAAGCGCCTGTGGGCTCCATTGTATTGTACAACGGTGAATATCAATTGAATGCTGCCCGATTTGACCGCGTGATCATTGCGACTGGTGGCAGTCCCAAGACCGAAGGCTTCGATTGGCTGCGGACACTGGGCCATACCGTGAGTGCTCCCGTGCCTTCGCTGTTTACCTTCAAAATTCCCCATGAACCGGTCAAAAAACTGATGGGGCTGGTGATCAAGGACGCACTCGTTCGCATTCAAGGCACCAAACTGGCCCACCAAGGTCCCGTCCTCATTACCCATTGGGGCATGAGCGGCCCGGCGGTATTGAAACTATCCGCTTGGGGCGCCCGAGAGCTCGAGAAGCAAGGCTACGCCTTCAACATCCAAGTCAACTGGGTGGGGGTCTCCAATGAAAACGAGGTGTCTGCCCTGATCGATGAAGCATTGCCTGAGATTCGAAAGAAGAAAATGGCCAACGCGTGCCCTTTTGATCTGCCCAAGAACTTCTGGTTGTACCTGCTGGATAAATCAGGAATTGACGCCGATTCGTTGTGGCTCGAACTGGGCAAGAAATCCCGCAACAAGCTCCTCAACACCTTGTTGAATGACATCTACGGGGTGCACGGCAAAACTACCTTCAAAGAGGAATTTGTGACGTGTGGCGGGGTGAACTTGTCAGAGGTCGATTTCGCCACCATGCAGAGCAAGGTGATGCCTGGGTTGTATTTCGCTGGCGAGGTACTTGATGTCGATGGCATTACCGGTGGATTCAATTTCCAAGCGGCCTGGACGACGGGGTTTCTTGCGGGACGTTTGCGCTAGTTCGATCAGATTGGCGTACCAGCAGGGAGTCACGTTTCAATACAGGAATGATTCAAGACCTCCAATGGATCAAGCAAAACTAGAGAGACGAATTTGCGTTCAATGGAGTTGAATGCGCTTTTCAACGCTGCCGTCTGAGTAGAGATACAACTGCAATCGATTGGGTTCGATATCCGTCGTTCTTCCCATCAAGTCCATGACACGGATCACCTTTTTCGCAAGAAGGGTTGACGGAGCCTCTGAAGCAATGGAGTTTGTGGATTGTTCGCAAGCCGCAGAGAAGAATTCCCAAATCAACTCGGTGCTATCGATGTCTTGGTTGCCCCACGCTCCGAACCAATCATGAAGTCCTCCGTTGACCCGGTAATGATGAAACTCTTGTCCACCTGGGGCACCAAAATGCCGAATGAAATCGACGGTACTGAGATCCAACAATACGGTATTGGGGACAGCTTCTTCAACCACCTCCGTAGTCCCCATCAGTCCTGTCCAATATCCCATAACATCCTCCACCCCCCAGCCCCCGCTCCACGGACCATCAAGAATGACACCTTGATTGTAACTGACCGTGGGATCCAAGGTGCCGTGCAAGTGAATGGTCGGTAAGGCGGTTTCAGGGTTGCAATTGACTTGATCGTAAGCACTCATATTTCCCGTTACTGATCCAATGGCCCGAAACAAATCCGGCCTTTCACAGGCGAGGGTATAGCTCATGAAGCCTCCATTTGACATGCCGCACGTAAACGTACAAGCGGGATTCAATCCATACTGCTCTTGCAACGTCTCTACCAACGAGGAAAGAAAACCGATGTCATCGGTGTCGCTGATTCCCAAGTTTGCATTCCAATGATTGATACCTAGATCGTCTGATGTCCCTTGCGGATAGCACACCACGGCCTCTCCATTTTCCGCCACATCAGACCAACCGGAATACCCTCTGATGATGTTCGCAGAACTCACGTATCCGTGCAGAACCAAAACCAGTGGAAGTCCGTCGGGGTCTCCATCCGGCAAGTCTAGAAGGTATGTCCGCTCCAATCCATCATGAGAAAAAGTAAATTCCTCTTGAGCGAGGAGAATGAGCCCATACGTACAAGAAAAAAACAGGGCGAGCGACGCAAATAAACTATTTCGCATGCTGCAAGTTAAGAAAGGACAGCGCCTCAAAATTGACAAGGCTGTCCAAGGATTTACATCGCAGCATCCTCAAGAGAGCGACCACTTGCCCGGTCGAATAATTCCAACATCATGTCTTCCGCTTTCTCATCAGGCGGACCTCCTTGTGCCCGCTCGAAACCGTATGATTCCTGGGGGCCACGATCGATCAATTTGAAGCGAAAAATGTAGTCATCTGCGTCTTTCGCTCGACCCGAAAATGTACCAAAGCGCAGGTCGTTTAGTTGCAGGGAACCGTCATTGCGCCGCACCGCATTGAGGTATCCATCACTGAACCATCGCAGCACGCCAAGTGTCTCATCCGTGTCGAGGTGATGAAGAAGCTCATATCCTTTGCTCGTTGGATGAAAAGCAATCGGAATCTCGTCCAAAATAGAATATTGGGCCAAAAGGAACGCTTCTTCCGTGTCCACGACCACATTCCAAAGGAGATTATTGAAGATGGTCGGCGTGATCAGAAATTGTTTGTAGTTCATCCCCTGCTCGTGAAGTGATCCTTCAATGGCCCGATGCACCTGGTGGTAATTGAGAGCAGTCAACGTCAAATACAGGCAGCTCCAGACCAATCCCACCCGGTTCCAAACCCGTCGACGTGAATCGTGCCGCGCGAAACGTGCCGCTATGAGCAGACACACGAGAAACGGAAATGTATACAATGGATCCACTACCGATACGGTCCCCCACGCCACGCGGACGTCAGAAAATGGAGCGAAGATCTGAGTGCCATAGGTGGTGAAACAATCGAGCAGAACGTGGGTCAAGAAGCCCCAAAAGAACAAAAGCACCCACCCTCTAACATTGGCATCTGGAGCCTTCCAAAGTCCGCTGAAATACCGCCTTTGTCCATGCCTCCACAACCCAAAAGAAACCAACGGGATGTAGGCCGCCACAGGCCACCATGATCCCGGAGCAAAAATCTGGAACAGGAAGTTCACAACAAACCCAACCACAACCGCCGCGGCCGCTTTCGTACCCAACGCCAACCAGGCGTGATGACGGCTGCCGTACAACCGGTCTGTCACCCACCCGAAGACCAACGCGCCGACTACACAAAAAACCAAGGAATGACTGATGCCGCGGTGAAATGCCAAGTTGTCCAACTCGCTTAGAAAGTACTGACCCAAGACATCCATGTCAGGAATTGTACCCGCCACAGCTCCCCAAATCATCGCTCGGTTGCCAATGCGGCGCCCGAGGACCGCTTCACCAACAGCCGCTCCCAATACGATTTGCGAAAGAGAATCCATTTTCCAAAGTTCGGGTGCACTGCTGTAGACTCCTACTGCTTATTGAACATCATCCTATTCGTCTGCCTTGTCGTTCGAAACAGCGCCTGCAGGCGCGACATGAACCGCGAGGATCCGATGGGCTTCCTCGCGCACCTTCCCTGACTTCTTCAACGCCCAAAGACGCTCTCTTGCTGCACGACCAGCGGAGTCAATATCCACTACAGGATCGCGATAGGCATTGTCCAAGTCAAGCCATTGACGCTCCAACGGTGGAATGGTCCAAGGCGCATGCAAGGAATGCGATGGAATTCCTTGCAGTTCGGGAACCCACATTGAAATGAAAGTTCCTTGAGGGTCCCGCTCCAAACCTTGCTTTACGGGATTGTAAATCCGAATGGTATTGATCCCCGTCACCCCTGCCTGCATCTGGAATTGACTGTAGTGGATTCCCGGTTCAAAATCGAGAAAGCACCTCGCCAAATGCTCCACACCCGCTTGCCAAGGATGATCCAAATGGTGTGTCAAGAAACTAACCAGCATGGCACGCATTCGGAAGTTGAGATATCCTGTGGCAATCACACAACGCATGCACGCATCGACAAGCGGAACGCCGGTCATTCCCTCCTTCCACGCTTGAAGCGTTGCCGCTGTTCCTTGGCAAACAACCCCACAGTAACCCCGATTGACCGATTCAAACTCCATGCGATCCTCCGCTTCAAATTTTTGAATGAAATGTCCCTGCCATCGCAGTCGGCTACCAAATGCCTTCAAATCGGTTTTTGCTCCGGGCACAGCGGCCTTTTTGTACGCATGAAATACCTGGCGCATGCTCAAGCAACCCCAGGCGAGATATGCAGACAGTCGACTGCACGATTGTCTGCTCGCGAGGGGTTGACCGATTTGTCGACGGTAACCCTTAACTCGGCCCTCAAAAAATGAGCGCATGTAACGGTGCGCATGCACCTCGCCTCCCATTTGAAATGGTCCCCGCAGGCCAGGATCTTCTTCATGAGCGACCAGCGGACAATCAACAAGTCGGAAATGCCCTGGCCATGAAATCGCAGCGAGGGTTATTCCCTTGATCTCAGAAAGCGAAATGGGCTTTGTCAACTGAGCCAGCATCGTGGCATGCCACTCCGTTGCCCAACCATCTCGGGAGCGTCGCCCCCTTTGCACGGCTTGTTGAGGTGTCTCAATCCACCTGATTTTCTTGTGATCGCACCACAATTGAAGTGCCTTATCGCGATCATAGGTATGCCGGAGCCCCGTCTCCTCGTAGCTGTAAATTCCGTGAATGGTGCATTCCTCAGACAACCACTCAAAGCAGTCCAATGCATCGGCCTGAATGGCCTCTACGCTGACGGGCCAACCCAGTTCAGCCACCTCCTTATGCATGGATGTCCACGCCTGCCAACGGAATTGCAGATGCCGATTGGCCGTCGTAGGATGCTTCAAATTAGAAGGCTCGAAAATGTGGAGTAAAAGGACGGAGTGTCCTGCCTCTGCAGCTAATTTCAAAGCATGAGTGAGAGGCTCGTGATCCCGAAGCCTTAAGTCTCGCTTAAACCAAACAATGTGGATGTCCTTTGTTAATTCCGGTAGCACAGAAAAGGAACCCCTTTGCTTCATGGAAGGTTCAATTCAAGCGTTTAGAGCACCACTAGAAAGGTGTTTTCAACCGACCTAAATACTCCACAAGGCAGACGAGATTACTCGATGGCTTCGGTATTCCGACTGCTCAATCCGCGTTGCAAAAGGAGCATGATCACGGCGAGCAAAACCGCAGTTAATTCGTAAGAAAAAGCATGCCAAGCTTCAATGCCTAACGCCCTGCGCAGTAAGATTGTTGCAACAACAAAACCCGAATTTCGCAATACGAATCCAAAGTCATCGAGGTACTTGAAGGAGACCACCAGTAGCAAGACATCCACGAGAATCAAGGCTGTAAAGAATTCATCATAGAAAACGCTGTTCAGGTCTGTGTGCAAAGCTTCAGGGTAGGTAATCCACTCCCAAAGCCAATTTCCGACGGAGTAAAAGCTCAGGAAAACGAAGAAAATCGTGAGCAATCCGGCCATTCCCATTTTAAACCGCACAAACTTTTTCAATTCCGTTTCCTCTAGGCGAGCGACTCTTCGGGGCAGGAGATGGTAAAAAATCACCAGCATTCCACCCAATACAACTGCTGATAGCATATGCGGAAAGAAAGCCGATTCCCATGGCCAAGTTGATGTGTCTTCGAGACTTTTGAAAACCGATCGAATTTCGATGAGCGCCACGATTTCAATTTGTTTTCCCAATGAGCGTGCAAAAGAGGTCGGCAGGTAATAAATCAGCAGATAGACCTCCGCGATGAGTATTACAGAAAATGGCGTGTACAATGTCGCCAATGGATGGGAAAAAAGTGATTCAGGCAAGCCCCAAGAAAAAACTTCGTTTCCCGCATAAAGCGTCAAATGGACAAGAAATAACGTAAGCGCACAACTGACAAGGAAGCGCTCAATATTGCCTCGCATTGTAGGATTCAGTGCATATTGGGCAAATGTGTGGAGAGAGCCTAGTCCTGTCATCTTTCTATAACAAACGATGTCCGGATATGTTTGTCAATCAGCGCTTTATTGGGCATAAGCAACGTTGCACAGCGCAGAAACCTTCAACGTATTTTGGACGAGAAGAAACTCGCGCTACCAGAAACGGGAAAGGAAAGTCACTCAATGCGGAACCAATGACATCCCGCTTCACCGCACTCCACCCCGCTCTGCGGGGGTCGCACGCTGAAAACAAGAG
>CALGEI010000039.1 GCA_937881575.1 uncultured Flavobacteriales bacterium
CGCTTGCAATGACCAGCTCGTACCATCGTGCTCCCAACCCAATTCCCAATCGGTCATAGACTCCGGTAGAGGCTGCGACCCGCCGACTCGATCGACATAATCTGTCCGGACAGGCTCTCTATTTCCACGAGCGATTGAACCAAAAAAGCGATTCGAAGGCGACATCAACCAGTCAATGCCAGCCTTGGGATTCAGAAAAAATAGTCGGTCCTCTACGGCGAGATCAGTGAGGTCATTGGCTGTTCCGATGACGGAATAGCGAACCTGACGGACTTGCAGTTCAACTTGAGAACGCACGCGACCATCGGCCCAATCAGAGACAAATCCAGCAAATCCATAACGATCTGTTTTCTTCCCGACATTGTCATAATAGCGGGAGCCTATGGAGTTATTGCCCGCATACTGCATCCAAATGGGGACGCCAAAATGCGCGCCTACATATTCAAATGCGCCTCCACCCCATTGCATGGATAAACGCTCCCACGATCGCTGGGCATTCAAAACCACTCCTTTGAAATCATTGTCCAGCCAACGACGCCGAATGACATCGCCTGATTCGATGGCTGAGTCACCAAGGATCAAGTCCGTCACACCATATAAGGCCAAATCGGAACCGGGTTTGAATTGCTCATAATAGCCTGAACCGGCTGTATAATGAGCCGTAAAGCCCAAGTCCCACGCACCCAGCTCTTGATCCAGATGAAGCTGATGGTGGTCTTGACGGTAGTCATCGACCTCATCTTCGTATCGATAGTAGTTGTGCCGCTCTCTTCGATCGATCAAGTCCTGAATTCGCTCGAGGTCGGTTCCATAGCCGTATTCAGAGCTTGAATTGGCCCATTCTAAAATTTCATTTTCCGTTCCGTCGATGGCAATTTGGGGAACGCCATACCATGCCTGGTAAGTGCGCTCGTGCCCGAGCATCGCTGTGTAGGTCAGATGGCCTGAATCCCAGAGGTAGCCTAACCCCAATTGCATGCTCGACAAATCACTGGAAGCGCGATCTACAAACCCGTTTGACACCACACGCGAAGCGCGCCCTTCGATGTAGAATCCATCCCCAACACGGCCACTGGACCATTTCACCATGGATCTTGCACTGCCAAAAGAGCCAGCGCCAAGGACCATTTTTCCCTGAGGTTTTCGATCGAATGACAGCGTATTCAGCGCGATACTCGCACCGAATGCCCCGGGACCATTGGACGAGCTACCCACCCCTCGTTGCACTTGAAGACCATCAATACTGCTCGATAAATCGGGTAAATCCACCCAATAAACCTGGTGAGATTCGGCATCATTGAGCGGAATGCCATTGATGGTCACGTTGATGTGCGACTGGTCCGAACCGCGAATGCGCAGGGAGGTGTAACCGATGCCCGCTCCCGCGTCCGAAGTCACGACCAAAGATGGAGTGTAACGCAACAAAAACGGCAGATCCAATGACCCGTCTCGCTGCTCCAACATTTCGGGGGTAATCTGCTGAGTCGCGAACGGTGCGCGATTGGGAAATTGGGTTGCCGTCACAGAAGCAGGCAAGAGCTGGACCGTCTTCAAAACACTGTCCAGTTGAAATTCTGCCGCTGAAGGCCCTTGGGCATTCAACGGGGAAAAAGCACTTAAGGCTCCAAGAAAAAAGAAAGCGTAACGCATCATTATGGTATTGAATGACGCAGGAATATCCATTCATTGAAGGCATCCATGATTGTCTCCCCTACCGGTATTATCCAGTCAGGTTCAAAGGGTATAATCTCAGCTCTCTAAAAAGAAGCACCCCTGCATCGCTGCAAATATATGCAAGTCAATCGATAACTTGCAGGCATGGAACCAAAGCAGATTGAAGCTTTATTGAACACCGCCATTGACGCGGCCATTCAGGCTTCTCACGTGCTGTTGGACCATCTTGGAAAAAAGAATGACGCGCTAGTCATTCGCGCCAAACGTGACGGAAGCCCGGTATCAGCGGCTGATCTAGCTTCACATCAAATCATTGAGACCCTGTTGGCTCACACGGGGATTCCGCGAATTTGTGAAGAAGGCCATTTACCTCCATTTGCAGAACGACAACATTGGCCGCTTTTTTGGTTAATCGATCCTTTGGATGGGACCGACTCCTATCTGCGGAATCGGTCTGGATTTGCCGTCAACATTGCACTGTGTGACACCAACGGCCCTTTCCTCGGCTTGGTCGCCGATCCGCTGGCCAATGTCATGTACTACGGTGCTAAAGGGATGGGTGCATTTCAACGCACGCTCGACAGGGATGTCAACGCGACACCTGTCATCCCCAAACCACTGACCAAGCCGTATTTGTTGGTAACGAGTTGGAATGAGCCTCTTGCATTGTCCGAGTTGCTCCCTTCGCACTTAACGGCAACCGATTTTCGCAGTGAACCCGTGAGCGGCGCATTGAAATTTTGCCAAGTCGCTTTGGGCGAGGCTGACGTGCATGCGCGTTCAGGCCCTTATATGGAGTGGGATTGTGCCGCTGGTGATGCCATTTTGCGGAGCATGGGACTGATTGTCCGCGGCCGCCATTCCAATGAACCCCTGGAATACAACACCATGAACTTACGCGTGGAGGGTTTGTGGGTCAGCAGGATTCCTTCAAACGCGTTGCATCAACGATAGGAGTTGGACTCAAACGTCTCGTACAACTCAATGTAATTGAGGTAACGTTCTTCTGCTATTTCACCGTCTTCCACCGCCTGCTTCACCGCACACTGAGGCTCATTGCGATGCAGGCAATTGTGAAATTTACAGCCCTCTAGCTTAGCGAATATTTCAGGGAAATAGTGATGCAAGTGGTCGCGCTCCAAGTGCACGAGTCCAAAGCCTTTGATTCCCGGAGTGTCGATGATAAAACCACCGGTTGACAAGGGAAACATCTCAGCAAAAGTGGTCGTATGCTTGCCTTTTTGATGCGCATCGGACACTTCACCGGTGCGTAAATCCACTCCGGGAAGTAGCGCGTTGATGAGCGTGCTCTTCCCTACACCACTGTGTCCCGACAGAAGATTCACCCCCGCCGCTGCCAGTTCACGTGTCAATTCATCCAAGCCTTCTCCGGTGGTCGCTGAGGTGCGCAGCGTAGGGATTCCTGCGGTATGGTAAACACCTTCGAGATACTCCAATTGATCCCGTTCTGCCGAATTTTCAGGACAGACATCCACCTTATTGAACACGATAGTAACCGGCACTTGATAGGCTTGAGCCGTCACCAAAAACCGATCCATAAACCCTGTACTCGTCGCTGGCTGTGCCACTGTAGCGATGAGAAATGCCCTGTCCAGATTGGCCGCGACCACGTGCGTTTCCTTGGACAGGTTTACGGATTTGCGCACCATGCTGTTCCGACGCTCCAAGCGTTCGGTGATCAAGCCTGTCTTTTCTCCATCCTGTTTTTGGAGCAACACATAATCACCAACAGCGATGGGGTTTGTCGCGCGTTCACCCCGAGTCTTCAGTTTTCCTTGAATCCTACAAGACATGACCGTTCCACTGGATCGTTCCATCACCTCATACCAAGAACCCGTTGACCGAAGCACCAAGCCTGTTGGACCTATGTGATCCGCCCAATGCGAATGATTCTTTGAAGACAACTCCTTCAAACCGTTTTGGCTTTGAAAACCGCTTCAAGCCCGCCCTCCTGTGCGGAAAGAACTGCGGTGGACTCATCCGCAACCAACATTCCTTTTCGAATCATTACGACACGATCGCACATCGCCTCGACTTCTTGCATAATGTGCGTAGATAAAATCACCGTTCGCTTTTGACCGATGGTCCGAATCAGATTGCGGATGTCGTCGAGTTGCAGAGGGTCAAGACCCGAAGTGGGTTCATCAAGAATCAAGACTTCCGGATTGTGAATCATGGCTTGCCCCAGACCTACACGCTGTCTGTAGCCTTTCGACAATTGGCCAATCAACTTGTGACACTCGGGGGTTAAACCCACCTCTGCCAAAACTTCCTCAGCGCGTGCTTTGGCCGATTTAATGCCGTGCGTGCCCGCTACATATTCCAAATACTCTCGAACGTACATGTCCAAATGAAGCGGATTGTGCTCCGGCAGATACCCCACGCACCGCTTCGCTTCAATGGGGCTCTCTCCCATGTCATGACCACAGACCAATACTTTCCCCGATGTCGGAGGAAGATAGCCGGTGATCAATCGCATCAGAGTGGACTTGCCCGCTCCATTGGGGCCCAGCAAACCCAAAACTTGACCCGCTGGAATTTCCAAGTCCACAGAGGACAGCGCAGCTTGGCTTCCAAAATGCTTGGAAACGTGTTGTATTGAAATCGACATCGCCCGCAATTTACGACCCTTTGCAATTCGCTTTGGCAGCAGTTTAGACCACAAAAAAAGGCCACCCCAATCGGGTGGCCTTTTCAAAATTCACATCATTCGCATTACATCATGCCGCCCATGCCGCCGCCCATGCCGCCGGCACCATGCATCGCAGCTCCTTCTTCCTCACTTTCATAGATGACACACTCGGTGATCAAAACCATTCCTGAAATGGACACCGCATTTTCCAATGCGACTCGTGTCACTTTCGTTGGGTCAATGACACCGGCCTCGAATAGGTTTTCATACACTTCTGTGCGCGCGTTGTAGCCGAAATCGCCTTCTCCATTGCGGACAGCATTCGCTACCACAGCGCCTTCACCACCAGCATTGGCGACAATTTGACGTAAGGGCTCTTCAACTGCACGCAGTACGATCTGAATCCCTGTCGTTTCGTCCGCATTGATTCCTTCCAGCTTGGCGATGTTCGCCGCTGCGCGGATGTAAGCGGTTCCACCACCAGGAACAATTCCTTCTTCGACCGCTGCACGTGTCGCATGAAGCGCATCATCCACCCGATCTTTTTTCTCCTTCATCTCCACTTCGGTCGCAGCACCAACGTACAGAACCGCTACGCCTCCAGCCAATTTCGCAAGACGCTCCTGAAGCTTTTCCTTGTCGTAATCGGATGTTGTTGTTTCGATTTGCGCTTTGATTTGGTTCACCCGTGCTGCGATTTCTTCTTTCAAACCCGCACCATTGACAATGGTTGTATTGTCTTTGTCCACGGTGATTTTCTCCGCAGTCCCCAAGTCAGCCAACGTCACATTTTCAAGCTTCAAGCCGGTCTCCTCTGAAATGACTTGACCACCGGTCAAGACCGCAAGGTCCTGCAACATCGCCTTTCGGCGATCGCCGAAACCAGGAGCCTTCACCGCCGCCACTTTCAGCGCTCCTCGAATCTTATTGACTACCAACGTCGCCAACGCCTCTCCATCGAGGTCCTCCGCAATGATGAGTAGCGGTCGACCGCTTTGGGCTGTCTGCTCCAGGGTAGGAAGCAAATCCTTCATCGTTGAGATCTTCTTGTCGTAAATGAGGATGTATGGATTCTCCAGTTCCACTTCCATTTTCTCACTGTTGGTGACAAAATAGGGGGATAGATAACCTCGGTCGAACTGCATGCCCTCAACCGTCTTGACTTCTGTCTCGGTTCCTTTGGCTTCTTCGACCGTAATGACGCCTTCGTTACCGACGACCTGCATCGCCTGTGCGATCAGCTTCCCGACGGTTTCGTCGTTGTTGGCCGAAATGGTCGCTACCTGCTCAATCTTGGAACTGTCGCTCCCCACTTCACGGGAGATTTTCTTCAGCTCCTCGATAATGGCTTTACTTGCTTTGTCCATTCCCCGCTTGAGGTCCATTGGATTGGCACCGGCTGCGACATTGCGCAGGCCTTCACCGATCAATGACTGCGCCAAAACAGTGGCTGTGGTCGTTCCGTCACCCGCGATATCCGCTGTTTTGGAGGCCACTTCTTTGACCATCTGGGCGCCCATGTTTTCCAAGGGGTCCTTCAGCTCTATTTCCCGCGCTACCGAAACGCCATCTTTGGTCACCGAGGGTGCTCCAAACTTTTTCTCAATGACCACATTGCGGCCTTTCGGTCCGAGTGTGACCTTCACTGCATTGGCCAATTTGTCTACTCCAGCTTTCAAGCCGTTCCGAGCATCCGTGTTGAATTCGATTTCTTTTGCCATGTCTCAAATGATTGTAATTCGATGGAAAATATTGCTGTTAAACGATTGCCAAGATGTCACTCTCGCGCATCATCATGTAGTCCTTGCCTTCAAGCTGCAACTCAGTTCCCGAGTATTTGCCATAAAGCACGGTGTCACCAACTTTCACAGTAACAGGTTCGTCGGGCTTACCCGGTCCCGCTGCAACAACAATCCCACGTTGTGGTTTTTCTTTCGCTGTGTCTGGAATGATGATTCCACTAGCTGTTTTCTCTTCCGCCGCTGCAGGCTCTACAAGAACCCGATCTGCGAGAGGCTTGATGTTCACTGACATGAATTTAGATTTTAAGTTGTTTTCATGCGTGCATCGATTTTCATGCCAAAGGATGAAGCTCGAACGGCATCTGACGCGGTGTCAGCCTTGAGCCCATCTTGGCAGAAATTCAAACGATTACAAAAAAAAAGACGTGACACCTCTGACAAGGTGACACGTCAATTTTGCAATGACAAGGTAGATTTCTACGAATTACTCGCTAATCGGCGCTGCTGGGATAGAACTTGCCGGAATCATGCTCTCATCGATTCCAACATCTTCGTTCATATTCCCGAAGAAAATACCCGCTGTAATGCACAACACAAATAAAGCTCCCGTGAGGTACCATGTTGCTTTCACAAGGAAATCAGTGGTCTTTTGAACCCCTCCGAATTGACTAGCACCCTGAAAACCAGTTGCAAGGCCTCCTCCTTTTGGATTTTGAACCAAAATAACCGCTCCTAAGAGGAAGCAAACTACCAAAATGACTGCCATCAAAAAATATCCCATGTTTCCTTAATTTTTCTTCGTTCAAATCAAGCTGCCCCTCCTTTATTCAGCTTTTTCAATTGGGATGCAAAATAAGTGCTTTTTGCCGGATTTTTCAATGCTAAAATCTTATAAGCTTTTCGTGCCTTGCCAATTTGTCCCTGCTTCGCATACAAACGCGCCATGGTTTCAGTGACTAGCGTGGGGTCTTCCAACACACTGGCTTGCGCCAAATCATGAACATCGGAGGCGGATTCACGCATTGGCCCAATCCGTGGACTAGACGCGATGAAGCGATCAATCAACTGTGACGCATCGGCTGTCCTCTCTTCTGATTGCCCCCCCATTGGAGTCGTGACCTGTCCGTAGTTCAAGGTTTCCGCACGCGATGAAAGCCACTTAGAGAAGGGACTTGACGCCGCATTTCTCAATCTCTCTTCATCCTGTCCGCTTAACTCCACTGGTACCACTGGAACATTGCCCGTGTTCCAAGAAGTTACATCCGACTCAATTGAACGCCCGATCGCTTCAATCAACGCCTCGCGTTCCATGGGATCTTCCGCGTCTAGGCTACTCTTCTGAATGAGCGCGCCCATCTCTTCTGATGGCCTTTGACCCTGTTCCATCATAGAAGACTCTGAATCCAGCGCAGATGCGTCTAGTTGCGCATCAATTCGACGTGCTTCTTCCACCAATTCAGTCCGTAGAATTAAATCAAACAAAGGTTGCCGGAACGAAGACCCCGCCGCTGCTCGCAGAAGATCGCCTTGCTGTTGCATATGACCTCCCACAGCGCTTGAACGTGCTAAAAGCATGGAAAATGCCCCCGCATACGGGTATTTCTCCACCCATTCAATTAAACCCTCACGGTCCGACATTTGCGTCTTCCCTGGCTCATCAATAAGTTCATGAAGGCGTTGAATGTGCATGGCAAATGATCCCTATCGAGGTTGAATTTAAGCCCGGTGGCTTTACCAATTACCAAGCGTTGCATTGAACACATCTTGGGTCAATTGTTCTCCTATTGTCTCCACCAGTTGATCTTCGATACTAAACAAATCTTGATCACTACGATAGTCGGCAAATCGGCTGAATTTCCGCTCAAAACTCAGTGACGGGTCTAGGCTATTCTCATACCGCATGAGAATTCCAATGGTGAGCCGGTTGGACGCTGCCACCTCATCCCCCTGCACATTGACTGGCGTTACAGACCACTGAACAATGTCCGCCTCGAATCGCAATTCCCCATTGGAGGACTGAAGTTTGAGAGTCGATTGCCTTTGAATTCGATCACGCATCAACTCAGTGAGCAGCAACGCACTCGAGGCAGAGGCCAAGGGGTTGACTGGATTGAAACCCATTACAGCAAATGTCTTGGCTCCTGATGTTTGCGCACCATAAGGCGAATAAACACCACAACCAACCGCTTGAATGATGAAGAAAACAAGGAAAAGAAGTTGGTGAATCCGGCTCATTTCAATCCGTATTCTTTGATTTTTCGATACAATGTTCTCTCTGATATACCCAACTCAAACGCCGCGTGTTTTCTCCGATTGCCATGTTTCAAAAGCGCTCTTCGGATGAGCTCCTTTTCAGAATCTTGAAGTGATAGGATTTCCTCAACTTCTTCAACCTCATCAGCCTCATCTAGGTCTTCCGACGCGCGATTTCGATATGCAAAATCGCGTTCCTCACTATTCTTTGAAGGCGATTTCGAGGCCCCTAATCTCGGGCTTGAGGATCTCATGGCTTCAGGAGTAGATTCTGGCTCAAGTGATCTCCCCTCAGGCAGTCCCTTGACAGGAGAAGAAACCTGATTGAACAGGCGATTCACTAACGCAGATTCTTCCATTCCAAGATCTCCACCTTTCTCCAGAAGACTCATCACCAGCTTCTTCAAGTCATGCATCTCTCGACGCAAATCAAAGAGCACTTTGTAAAGAATTTCACGTTCGTTGAGCTGATCTTCTTGTTTCTTTTGTTCATCGCGGACGGGCAAACGACTGCGATGTGATTCTGGCAAATAAGTCAGCAAAGTGTCTGAGTCTAATATTCGCTGACTCTCCAGGATGGACATCTGTTCAGCCGTGTTTTTAAGCTGACGTATGTTTCCAGGCCACGGATAGTTTTCCAAAACCTCTATCGCATCAGAAGTCAATGACAGCGGTGGCATTTGGTACGTCTCAGAAAAATCCGTTGTAAACTTCCGGAAGAGCAAATGAATATCCGCGGCTCGCTCACGCAGGGCAGGCACTTGAATCGGCACTTGACTCAAACGGTAATAAAGGTCTTCACGGAAGCGCCCCTTTTGAATCGCCTGATCAAACAGGACGTTGGTCGCTGCTACGACGCGTACATCTGTCTTCTGCACTTTAGAAGAGCCTACACGAATGAATTCTCCCGTCTCCAAAACACGCAACAATCTCACTTGAGTTGTCAAAGGCAATTCTGCCACTTCATCCAAGAATATGGTGCCACCGTTGGCCTCTTCAAAGTAGCCCTTCCGTGATTCCGTGGCGCCCGTGAACGAACCCTTTTCATGACCAAACAACTCCGAATCGATGGTGCCTTCAGGAATCGCGCCACAATTGACCGCGATAAACGGACCGTGCTTTCGCGTCGAAAATTGATGCACAATGCGTGGAATGGATTCTTTTCCAACCCCGCTTTCTCCTAGCACCAGCACAGAAATATCCGTGGGTGCCACTTGAGCAGCCACCATCACAGCACGATCGAGCGATGCCGATGTACCGATGATTCCAAATCTCCGCTTGATCGAAAGAACATCCATGAATTAGGCGTCCGCTTTTGCTTCGGTCATTTCTCCAATGAGCGTCGCCGCTGTGCATTCATGGGTTTGCACATTGACATATGTCCCGGTTTGGGCATCGCCTTTGGGGAAGACAACGACATTGTTGAAGGTATTCCGCCCAAAATACTGGTCGTCCCGTTTCTTTGAAGTCCCTTCGATCAAAACCCGATAAACACGTCCTTTTTGCGCCAACGTTCTGGCAGTACCATGGATGCGCTGTAGGTCCATAATTTCCTTCAAACGCCTACTCTTCACTTCTTCCGGGATGTCGTTTTCAAATTTGCGTTCAGCAAGCGTTCTAGGTCGCTCACTGTATTTGAACATGTACGCCATCTCGTATCGAACAGACTCCATCAAGCTCAAGGTATCCGCATGCTCCTCTTCGGTCTCTCCACAAAATCCGGTCATCACATCCGTCGAGATCGCGCATTCGGGCATGATCCTGCGAATGGCGGCCATGCGATCCAAATACCATTCCCTTGTGTATCCCCGGTTCATTCGTTTCAGCACCTCTGTGTTTCCAGACTGGACCGGCAGGTGTACATATTTACACAGATTCTCATATTTCGCCATCACATGCAAGACATCATCGGTCATGTCCTTCGGATGGCTGGTTGAAAATCGAATTCTCAATTCAGGATTCACTTGTGCGACAAGCTCCATCAATTCAGCAAACCGAACAACCGGCTGGTCGGGATCTTTCACCTGACCTTTGATGTCCAAATTCCATTTGTAGCTGTCGACATTCTGACCGAGCAAGGTCACTTCTCGATAGCCCGCTTCGAACAATTCATGCGCCTCTCGAACAATACTACCAGGATCTCTGCTTCGCTCGCGGCCGCGGGTAAAGGGCACCACGCAAAAACTGCACATGTTGTCACAGCCCCGCATAATGCTGATGAAAGCGGTCACGCCATTCGTGTCCAATCGCACAGGGCTAATTTCGGCGTAAGTCTCTTCACGACTGAGCAGAACATTCACTGCTTTTTGACCTCCATTCACTTGCTCCACCAAATTGGGAAGGTCGCGATAGGCATCCGGCCCAACAACCAAATCCACCAACTTTTCTTGCTCTAACAGACTCTCTTTCAATCGCTCCGCCATGCAACCCAAAACACCGACGACCAAATGGGGACGTTCCGCTTTTGCGGATTTAAACTGCCGCAATCGTCCACGAACGCGTTGTTCGGCATTTTCCCGAATGGCGCAGGTATTCAACAAAATCAGATCGGCCTCTGTTTCATCGCGCGTTGTCGCGAATCCTGCCGCATCCAATATGCTCACGACAATCTCTGAGTCCGAAAAATTCATCTGGCACCCGTAACTCTCCAAATACAATTTGCGTGTATGAGTTGGCTGCGAAGGCACCACTATCGGGGCTCCTTGCAATGATTCATCGAGTAACTCGTGACCTGAACCCCTTGGAGAATCTATCATTCGATTCGTTTCTTAATTACACATACGGAACGGCAAAAATAGGGCGATTCTCGAGACTGACAGAATGTCACTTCACGCAATCTTGCTCTGAGCAAGTTAAATCAACCCAAAAACTCAAATCCGAAATAAAAAAGAAGCAACCAAAACAGCCCTTTGATTAGAAAGAAGAAAAAACCCGCCCATCCCAATTTCACGATCCATTTCTTCATGGCTTCGAAATTAACAACGAATCGACGAAAGCTTCCGACGCTACCAAGTCAAACAAGCGAAACGACTGGTATCCAGAGAGCGGCGCAGTCAACCAAGGACTTCCGGCGTGGTTTTCCCACCAATCGTCATCGTTGCAAACAAGAACAGTGGCTCCTCGGGCGACATAGTGTGCGATGCGTTCATCCCCAGAAAAAGCATCGTCATACAAATCCGTAAAACCTTTGACATCCATTAGAGACAGCGTAATGTTCGAACTCGGATCAGGAACGGACATCACCCGATCCTGGCGTTCGATCCCCAATGAACGAAGGTGCTCCTTCAAACCTGAAATGCTTCCAAGTCTGCGTTCGTAGTCCCAATGAAACCAATTCCAGACCTCCCGTTCACGTGCGGGAATAAACTGCTCGGACAGCCACCCGTGAAGCTCTGCGTGTTTCATACGCGTCCTCAAACTCGATTCAACGGATTGAAATAGAAGCAAAAAAGGCAAAGCCAGGGTAAGCAATGCCCAACGCGTCCGAGCATGAAGCAGCCATTGTTCCGGCTTGTAAAATAGCCAGGCAAGCACTACCGGCACAGCCAATTGAAATTCAATGAGATAATAATCATGAACGTCCAAATTGCTAAACCAAAGAAGAAAATAAGCCAGCAGCGCAAACACTAAAATCAATGCCGAAATTCCCAAATAAGCGCGCTTGGATTGCAGTGTCAATTCCAAATTACGCCACATCAAAACGCTGCCTGACAGCACCCCGATCACCCCGCTCCAAAGCACAAAACGATGGTACCACTGCGGCACCATCATTTCTCTGAAAGTCCTCCATGTCACCAACGGGTCAGCAGACTCCCAAATGGGCCGTATGGTCGTACAGAAATACAGGCTTTGCATTCTCGCATTGTACGATTGTGACCAAGCCACCCAGGTGCCCGCCACTAGAATTGGCAGGAGCAACAACACCATCCACTGCCATTTGTAGCGGGTTCTGAAAAATGCCAAACCCAAAGGGGCAAAGCCTATGGCCATGGTCGGTCTGAACAGGAGCGCCAAGCAGAGAGCCGCAACCGCAATCAATAAGGCCTTCCACTCACCATTCCGATTCAATCGATACGCCCACCACCACCCGACATACACCAACCCCAACCCAGCACCATTGACCAGGTAATTGGGGCCGTAATAAGTCATCAAAGGAGAAACCATCACCAGGCTCACCACCCATGCACTTGCTTTCCATCCTATCCACTCTCTCCCTAACAAGTACAAGGATACAAGACCTGCAAGCCACAGGAGCAGATGCGTCCAACGCATGGTCCAAGGGTGAAATCCGATGGCTTTCCAAAGTTGTGCATTCAGCCAATATGTTCCAGTGAACTCACCGACAGCCTCACCATTGGCTGATCCATGCACAAAATGCATGATCGGTTCGGCCATCGAACGGTCTTCTTGAAAATAATTCACAGCCAATGAATAGGCATCACATTGCCGCCATTGATGCATCCCGTATGGCCCTTTGACCGCAACTTCGGGAAGGAGGTAGACCAGAACTAACAAAAAGCAAGCCCAACCAGTTAGGCTGAGATTCCGCACTATAATTCGCTGTTCATCCATCATACCTCAAGTCTGAAAATTGATTTTATTCCTTGACAACCCGAGCTCCGAATGTCCAAAATAAGCGCAACAATATCAATTGGCTTTGCATTCGTTCGCATTCCGTCCTTTTCTTTGCGTTCGCTTTCAATTTACCCATGTCAAAAAATCTAGTCATCGTCGAGTCGCCTGCCAAAGCAAAAACCATTGAAGGGTATTTGGGCAAAGACTTCACCGTAAAATCAAGTTACGGGCACATTCGAGATCTCGCGAAAGGCAATGGCAGCAT
>CALGEI010000040.1 GCA_937881575.1 uncultured Flavobacteriales bacterium
ATCATCAGTAATGGTCAGTGCGACATCCGATCCGTTACTGAATGTGCAGACATATAGGGAGGCGACGATACCATCATCACAGACAAAGGGATAGAAGCACGATCCGTTGTCGGAAGTCGCTATTGGGTTGTAGTTCTGGGCTTCTGGATCAGTACAGCCCGGGATGGTCACTTCACATCCTTCGGTGTTTATGGCCAGGGGATACGTCGCTGTGTAATCGTTGACTTCGACTGCAAAAGTCTCGCTGTTGTCCCCCCAATTGGCGAGGATGCTTCCCGCTTCTCCGGTCCAGTTGTTGCTGTAAACGGTAAAATTGTAACAACCGTCTTCGATGCAGCCGAGATAGACCCACTGATTTGCGTCATTCAGATATTGCGCTGTTGCATACCAGGGAGCTCCGTTGTCTAAAACGATACTGAAAGAAGCGCTAGGGTAGGGATCACTGCCAATTCCTTGTCCAAAAAGAGAATCGTTGTATAACGGTTCAATAATCAATTCTAGAATTTCGCTGTTCGCGCAAACGGGCTGGTAATAACATCCGGAGTCTATGGTGGCTTGAGGGTTAAAGTTCAACGCATCTTCATCCATGCAGCCGTACACAGGTTGATCGGAACAATCACCTTCCCAATAAAAGTAAGCCCCGCTGCAGGCCAATTCACACATGTTATTGAAGGTGATCATTTCTCCTGTGTAGTAATCGTAACCGCAAACCGGTTCATACACATCGTCACAAACACATGGCGCCATGCAACTGCCGTCATCCACGGTAGCAAGCGGATTGTAGTTCATAGCGTCTTCATCGGTGCAGCCGAACACATCACCACAAGTACCGTCTACACTGAAGTCAAAGCTCCATTCGTTTGTGTTATCGGGCAAAGTGGCATAAACGATTTGAGCTCCTCCACTGTTGATGTAGAAATAACCACCATACCAGCTGTTGTCACCAGCAACATTGGTCAACGTGGCGGTATAACACCCGTCGTCGAGACATACATCCTGGTAAACGATGGCGAAATTATTGAAGTCATTTCCTTCGTAAAGAATGCTTCCGTCAGCATTCGCAATGGTTAAGGCCACATTCTGACCTTCACTAAAGGTGCAGAGGTATAGCAGGCCTGCGGCTACCGAGTCCTCACAAGCATACGTGCAACTGCCATCATCTTCTGTTGCTGCAGCATTGTAATTGCTGGCCAATGGATCCGTACAACCTGCAGCTTCAAATTCACTGCAGTCACCGTCACTTAGAATGATGGCTCCAACACAGTTGGCGAGGCAAAGGTTATCAAACACCATGAACGCTCCCGTCGAAAGGTCAAGCGCGCAAACCGGGATGTACAGCTCGTTATCACAATCGCAATCAAATACATAGCTGCATGTTCCATCCTCTATCGTAGCAAGGGGGTTGTAGTTGCTCGCAAAGGGATCTGTGCATCCTACGACGGATCCGTCAATGGGTTCTCCACAATCATTCCACCATGGCAAGACCACACTGCTTGTATTTCCTGATTCTAGCGTGAATTCGCCAATCATCAATCCAAGTTCAGGCAGATTGAAACTGAGCGATGCTCCATTCCATCCGTCCCCAAACGAGTCATACATGTTCAATACGTAGCATGTCGAATCCAAGCAGATGCTCGCTAGATATGTCTCTTCATTCTCATAATCACTCCCTTCGATGAGGATGTTTCCATCAAAGTCCGATACATCCCAAGAGATTTCAGCTCCCCAATTGGCAGTGGTTACTTGGATTTCGGTAGAAAAGAGACAATCATCTTGGCTTACCGCAGGGAGTTGCCAAAGGAGGATCGTAAGAATGACCAGTATTGAGCGCATCGTATCTAATTTGAGTAGTAACTTCAAATCTATTAAAAAGGTTGATGACCAATATGTTAAAATACAAACGACCGCTTCATCTGAGGATTAGCTGAAGCAAACCGTTAATCGGAAATCACACCAGAACCGATGCACTCATCGCCATCATACCATGCGGCGAATTGTCCTGCAGCGATACCTGCCTGTGGGAGGTCAAATTCGATGTAGTAGCCATCTTCGGAACGTGTGATGGTTCCTCGCTGTAAGGGTTGTCGATACCGAAAGCGGAATGTCCAGTCGGATTTTGGTTTTCCTATTGCTATCTCAAGATCCTCACGGATCCAATGCACTTCGTTTTCCTGCATGAAGAGAGCCTTGCGATTCAATCCCGGGTGTTCAGGGCTCTGTCCGACGTACAAATGGTTGGTAACAACATCCTTGGCCAAAACAAACAACGCCTCAGCCTTTCCCCCGACTTGCAATCCTTTGCGCTGACCGACTGTAAAGAAATGAGCGCCTTGATGCTTTCCGACGACTTGGCCTTGGTCAGGACTGAAAATAAACGGATGAGCATCGAGTCTTGGAGATTCGATGGCCAACGCTTGCCTTTCTCCAAACATGGGATGGTTTCCTTCAATTTCAACGATGTCACCAGGTTTCACTTCCAACTGTTGCTGTAAAAACTCAGGGAGGCGCACCTTTCCAATGAAACAAAGGCCTTGACTGTCTTTTTTTTGTGCGGTGGGCAATCCAATTTCTTCGGCGAGCGTTCTCACGTCGGGCTTGAGCATGTGGCCGATCGGGAATAAAGCTTGCCGAAGTTGTTCTTGATTCAATTGGCACAAAAAATAGCTTTGGTCCTTGTTCGGGTCAGCCCCTGCGAGTAAACGATGAACCTCACCCTGAGGCGTCACGAGCGTTTCTTTTTGACAATAGTGCCCGGTTGCGACGGCTTCCGCACCGATGCTTTTCGCTGCATCAAGGAATAGGTCAAATTTGATTTCTCGGTTGCAAAGAATATCCGGATTGGGTGTTCTGCCTGCAGCATACTCTTTGAACATGTAATTGACTATGCGCTCACGATACGCGTCGCTGAGATCGAGCACCTGAAAGGGGATGCCCAAGTGCTCCGCCACCATGACCGCATCGTTGGCGTCGTCGATCCAAGGACATGCATTGTCAATGACGACCGATTCATCGTGCCAATTGCGCATGAAAAGACCAATGACCTCATGGCCTTGTTGCTGCAACAAATAAGCTGCTACACTGGAATCTACTCCTCCCGAAAGTCCGACCACTACTCGCATGGAGCAAAGTTAGTTCGCGCGCAATTGCAAACGGCAATCTAAAATCACGGCTACGAAGCGGTTCTCTGCTTGATTCCTTGCAATTCAGTGGATTGGTTATAAATTGACAACGCGCAGGCAACCCTCGTTTGTGCTTCACGTTATAGTTACGGCGAAAGCCATGTCTGAGACAGAACTCCTAAATCACATTGACGGATGCAAGCGGCAAAACCGGTTGTCCCAAAAATGGTTGTTTGATCGGTATTACCGGTTGATGTTTGGAATATGTCTCCGCTATGCCTCCGATCAGGATGCGGTGCAAGACATTGTGCAAGAGGGTTTTCTTAAGGTGTTTAATAACATTGAAGGGTACACCTCGAAAGGTTCTTTTGAAGGTTGGATGCGGCGCATCATGGTCAATACAGCCATTGATGCGATCCGTCGAAATAAAGCTTCCGGATGGATTCTGGCAGATGAACGTTCGATGGATATGCTGGCTGATGAGGCGGTCATCGAAGAAGATGAGGATACCGAGTTGGCTTTTACTGTGCACGATGTGTTGCAAGCGATGGAACGCTTGTCTCCTGTGTACCGTACCGTATTCAATTTGGCGGTTTTTGAAAATATGGGCCACCAGGAAATCGCGAATCAATTGGGGATTTCAGTGGGGGCTTCAAAATCCAATTTGGCCAAAGCGCGCAGAAATGTGCGGAGCATCTTAATAGGAGAATCGAGTGTTTAAATGAGAGCATATTCGAATGAATAATAGTAGCATAGAAGATAAAATGGCCCAGGCTTTTGATGCTTTTGAGCCAGAGGTTCAAGGGGATTGGAGCAGTGTTGAGTCCAAACTGGATGCTCAAGTTGTCCCTGAAAAATCGGACGTGACCAGTCGAATTCGTGCTGCAGAACGTTTTGCTATAGGAGCCACTGCCGTGGCGGCTGGACTCACTTTGTGGATTTCGTACCCGTTCATTTTGGACTTCTTCACAGCGACAGGTCATCAAAATGAGGGAGTAGCTTCGTCAGGTGTAATCGAAGAAGTTGCTTCGATCGAGCATTCGGTGCGTTTTTCAGAAAACCTGGAAGAAGGTGTTTGGAGCGAAAATTTAAAGATGGACTCGGAAGCGCAACTTGCAGGGAGCCATCGAAGAATGGTGTTTCGGGAGTCATCTGCTCGCACCTCCAATTCTGTTAAAATGTCCAGTGTGGAGTCGGATCAGAATGGTGAGGGCTCAATGATTCTGGTTGATGTTGAGAACGAGGACAGTGACGAGAACGAATTATTCACGAGTGTAAATGTGAAAGCGAATCATGCTTCTGTTGGCGATGAGGATGACAAGGAAGTGGAATTGATCTCGGTGAAAATGACGAGTTCGGTTCAGGAGGCCTGTGAAGGAACGGAAGTGGATTTTGCCTTAGATAAATTTATGGATACCGGTTCCATTCTTTGGAATTTTGGTGATGGGACGTTTTCTCAGGAGAGCACACCGTCGCATGTGTTCGATCGCCCCGGTTCATATGACATTACGGTTTCAGTTCGTTCGCATGAAAATGGGTACATCCGAACCAAGTCGATTGAAGACATGATTGTTGTTCGTCCAAAACCCGAAGCAAGGTTGGATTGGGAGTTTGACGTGAACACGGGAAATGGAGTTCAGATTCATTTGGTCGATGCCACAGAAAGTGCGAGCAGTTCCACTTGGGTCATGACAGAACTCGGTCTCAACGGATCCCGCATCACGATTCAAGAGCCCGGAGCGTACCCTGTAAATCTCATAGTCAGCAATGCGTTTGGATGTCAAGATGTAGCCGTCGGGAATATTGAATTAGGAGACCGACATGTCGCCGGAGCTCCAGCGATGTTTTCGCCCAATGGAGACGGTCGCTATGATGAATTCTTACCCGAAGCTGCGAATGATGCGTTTAAGCCATGGTTATTCTCGGTCTTCGACGTAGATGGTCAATTGGTTTTTGAGTCCGAAAGTGCTCAAAAAGCCTGGAAAGGTCAGATTCAAGGGGGAGGAAGAGTGAGAATTGGAGAGCGTTATTTCTGGAATTTAGAAGTAACCAATCCTGATGGGTCGAAATCCATTCATTCCGACGTTGTGCGGATTGACGGATGATGTTTGCATCCAGCCAAGTCTTTCTGTCTTCTTTTATTAGAATGATGCGGTTGAAATACTTTTTTCGAGCAACCATATGAGGTGCACTAGTGTTTTAACTTGGCTTGTCAGTCGATGTGGTCGACTGTACACCTGAACAGTAAAATTATTCGATGAACAAATTTGACATGTCCATCTTGAGAACTTCCAATCCGTTCTTCCTGTTGCCTGTTTTATTCGGATTGATGCTCCTAGGCACAGGGCAACACCTCGTGTCTCAGATATTGATCTCTGAGGGGGGGACGGTTTCGACGTGTGGAGGTATTTTCTACGATGACCAAATTGGCGTCGCTGGTGATGGAGGACCCTATACGGACAATGATTACACAATAACCTTGTGTCCGGATGAGCCCGGAACAGCAGTTTCAGTGACTTTTTTGGGGTTTGATGTTCAAACCAATGCCAATCCCAACAACAGCGATGTTTTGTACGTTTTTGATGGAGAAACCAACGGCGCACCGATGGTTGGAGCCGGGTCAGGCAATTTGTTTGAGGACATGACCATTACGGCGTCGATCAACAACCCAACGGGCTGTTTGACGTTTCAATTTGCGTGCAATAACGGAGCTTCAGGCGGTGACATCGGTTGGGCGGCGGAGATATCATGTGTGACACCTTGCACGTATCCAGCATCAGCTTTTGCCTTGACGGAACCAGCTCCATTTGATAACATCAACCCAAGTGTCGGAATCTGCCCATTTCAGGATGTGTTCTTTGATGGGGGTGCTTCCACTGCAGATGGAGTTCCTTTGGCCGATTGGATCTGGAATTGGGGAGATGGAAATGTGGAAACAACGAATAGCCCTTTGGCATCGCACAACTACGACGAGCCAGGAGAATATTTGGTGACACTGGTCGTCGAAGATGAAAACCAATGCAATAGTGTGAACCTTGAACCGTATCAGGTGCTTGTGTCAACCATTCCAATTTTCAACGCTAGTTTCTCTTCCCCGCTCTGCACCGGGTCCCCGGGATATCTAGATGGCAACCCGGTCCAGAGTATTACATGGACTGCCTTGCCTCCCTTGGCTGTTTCTGAGTCGGAGCCTTTGCCCGACGCGACAGGTATCCCGTTCACTTCGGAACTTTTCATTGACTTCTTCGACCCTGATCAGGTGTTGGAAGATTGCGATGATCTGATGTCTTTTTCTGCAGTCATTGAACACTCTTTTATTGGCGATTTAACCATGTGGATTACCTGTCCTGACGGGACGGAAGTCCTCATTATGGACAATGGTGCTTCAGGAGGAGTGGACCCCTCTGGTTGCAACAATCCCGATCTGGGTGGGAATGATTTGGGTGAGCCCGTCTTTGGAGACGGAGGCGGTAGTCCAACTCCTGGCGTGGGCTATGAGTATTCTTGGAGTACTGAGGGTGAATATGTTCTGGATGACCCAGACAACCCCAATTTGGATGGATTCAATGCTGTGCCCGCAGGCCTCTATGCTACGTGTGGTGACATTTGTGATCTCGTCGGGTGTCCGTTGAACGGCATTTGGGAGTTCAATATTTTGGATCAGTGGGCTGCAGACAATGGTTTTTTGTTTGAGTGGGGGATTGATTTCAACCCAGCCATTGTTCCGGGGGTAACGACGTTCACGCCAACCATTGGAGCGGATATGGACTCTAGTTTTTGGCAAGTCTCAACATCGACCTACGGGGTGGAAAGTCTTGACGAAGAGGCGGATTATGTTGACTTGATGTTTGATACGCCGGGGTCGTATCCTTTTACATACACCGTCACGAACAACTTCAGTTGCTCATGGGATACCATTGTGAACATTGAGGTGATCCCGGGACTGGGCAATTCAGTGACAGCTGGAGCTGACTTGATTTTCTGTCAAAACCCCGTGCAGCTTGAAGGAGCTTTTGTTGGAGCGGCGGACTCTCCGTGTTCCAATGATGAAGGAACGGTGAGCTATTGTTATGGCAACAACGCATATGATGTCTTCACATACTGCCCAGATGTTCCGGGCGATGGCACCATGATGACGGTTGACTTCAGTTCTGGAATGGTAGAAGCTTTTTGGGATGCAGTGAATATATACGATGGTGATTCAGACACTGCAACGTTGATTGCAACTGTTGAAGGTGATTTAACGGGCCTGACCTACACGGCAACCAATGCGGATGGCTGCTTGACGGTTGTGTATGTTTCGGATGGCGGAAACTCCTGTGGCTCGGGCGGTATGGAGGAGTCAGTCTGGTGCGCTTCATGCGGCGGACAGGTTGAATGCGGATACTTATGGAGCTGGGAGCCCACGACCTACTTGGATGATCCGACAAGTGCAACGCCGACAGTTTTGGATTTTGATGGAACGCCCATTCAGTATACGTTGTTGGTGGAGCCAATTGGAATGCCCTATTGTGGTACTGAAGATGTTGTTAGTGTGCTTCCTGGTTTTGACTATGACGTCACATCATCCAACCCAACGTGTTTAATTACGGATGGTTCAGTGTCTGTGACCATTTCAGAACCACCGTCAGATGGCCCTTGGACACTGGTGCTCACTGAAGGGGCGACGTTGGTTGAAACCATCATTTCAAATGGTGGTCTCGATGTTTTTACAGGATTGGATGAGGGAGTCTACGATCTCGAATTGAGTGATTCTGGAGGATGTGTCTATGAGATGGAGCTTATTCTGAGCGCTCCTGTTCCTATGGACTTTGATTTGACGGTCAATCCCATTATCTGCATCAATGGATCGGTGAATTTGGAGGTGTCCAGTGATATGGATCCAGGCAATGCTTGGGTATATTCATGGGACAATGGTCTGGGCACTGGATTCAACCAATTGGTGTCACCTGTTGTGGATACGGATTACGAAGTATTCGCAACGGCAACCAATGGCTGCACATCAGCGCCACAGACGGTGACGGTGCAAGTAAATGATTCTCTGTCTATCGAATTGGCTGCACCGGCATTGATATGCGGTGGGGCGTTTGCACAAGTGGAAGCGAGTGTTTTTGAGGGCGGGAGTGGCGCAGGTTATAACTTCAATTGGACTTGGCAAAATGTTCCAGTTGGAACGAATGATTTTGAAATTGTGGACTATCCTGCTGCGACAGGAACATATTGTCTGACCCTTACTGACAACTGCGAAACGCCGGCAATCACGGAATGCATCGAAGTTGTAATCGAAACACCGATTCCGGCTGATTTCACATCCGACACAACACGAGCATGCATTCCGGGAATCTTTCAATTTGAGAGCTTGGTGGACATTGCCCAGATTTCTCAGCATGAGTGGTTCTTTGGAGATGGAGAGCTCAGTGACGAAACCAGCCCAGTGCATGTATACCCTAGTCCTGGTGGATATGATGTAACGTACAACATCACTTCGCTCATAGGATGTGAGTACACCGATTTCCAGCCGGGCTACTTGCAGGTGTATCCTCGACCGTCTGTTGGATTCACGGCTACACCGCAACCGACTCGCGTTCCTGATACGAAAATTGAGTTTGAGTCGGTCAATAGCAACAATGTAGTGGATTGGTATTGGCTCTTTGACAGCATCCAAAGTTTAGGAGGATCTTTGTTGCCGGACCCTGAATTTGTCTTCCCAATGGATGTAGGCGGTGACTATCCCGTGACCCTCGTCGTAACGGATGAAAATGGTTGTACGAGCCAAATCACGCGCATCATCGAGATTCAAGACCTCTTCGCCTTGTACATCCCGACTTCATTCACGCCGAACAACGATGGAATAAACGACGCCTTTTTTGTTCAAGGTGCGGATATAGATCCGAACCGCTTTACCATGCAGATTTTCAATCGATGGGGCAATAAAGTGTTTGAAACCCATGATCTCGAAGAGCCGTGGTATGGCCCATCAGGACCTGAATCTGAGCATTTTGTCCCCGATGGGATTTACTACTATCGTGTTGTCGTGTATGCAACGAGTTCAACGGCAGAACGACAAGAGGTAACGGGCTCAGTCTTCGTTACGAGATAGGGTCTCCTTGGGTGTGATTTGTTCACCGAAAAAACAGTGAAAAAGAAAAGCCCTGGCTCAAGCCAGGGCTTTTTTTTATGTTCACCATTAGGTCGATCGAGAATCAGTTCAACCCGAGCAATTCATCCATGGTACCCGTTGCTACACTGTGGTAATTGGGGCGGGCTTTGGCGTAGATGGATTCAGCAAGATCTTTTTGATCTGTTTCCACCAACGCGCGGTACAACGGCGTGAGGAATTTCCGTCGTCCAACGCGGACTAAAAAGGATTCCAAGCGCTCGTAAGAGGGCGCATACTGGCTGCGAACAGCTTGTTCCAACCAAGCGAAAAGCACTTCGTTGTTGCCCGTCTGTGTGATCTGGAAGGCAGCATCGAGTTCTGCGAGTCTCTCCGATGACATGTTGTCTTCTAGATTTGAAAGAAAACGATAGCGCTCTTGGTACACCCACTCGTTCCAAGGCAATGCGCTCGTAGCGAGATCTCCATGGGTCCATGCGGTCAAGGTCGCGTCCACATTTTCGATGCGCTCAGATCGAACCTGAGGGCAGTTTTCAGGCAAGCCGGGGCCGTAAATCCAGGCTTCTAAATCTACAGCCGCCAACAACTCATCGGTATTGAGCAAGTTCGTCTTCAAATAATCAATAAAGCGCTCTGTGTCCATGACCGTGAAGGCATTGCTTTCGAAGTAGTTCTTCAAGAAGGCATCGAAAGGCGCGCGTCCGACTGTCTTTTCCATCAAACGGAGGAAGAAGTAACCCTTGTCATAGGCAATAGCGGTCATGCCATCATCGGGATTCCGATTTTGTAGATGCAACTTCAAATGCGTGTCATCAGGATTCGTGTCCATGATTTCATCGACTTCGTCGACGAGACCTTGGTAACTGAGGGTCGCTAGCATCTCAGAGATTTCACGTCCGTACACCGACTCCATAATGCGTTGCTCGAAGTAGACCGTAAACCCTTCGTTGAGCCAAAAGTCGTCCCAAGTCGAGTTGGTCACCAAGTTGCCGCTCCAGCTGTGCGCCAATTCGTGGGCTACCAATGCGACAAGGCTGCGGTCGCCAGCAATGATCGTGGGGGTGGCAAACGTGAGTCGAGGATTCTCCATGCCGCCGAAAGGAAAGGCAGGGGGTAGGACTAGTAAATCATAGCGCTCCCACGCATAAGGGCCATAGAGGTTTTCAGCGGCGACCAAAAGTTGTTCCATTTCGCCAAATTCATACGCGGCGGCATCAATCAATTCAGGAACGGCATAGACACCCGTGTGGGGACCGACCGACCGAAATTCGACATTGCCGACTGCGAGGGCGAGCAGATAGGATGGAATCGGTTGTTCCATCTTAAAGTCATAATGTCCATCGAGGCTTTGCTCTGTTGGATTCGTTGCGCTCATTAACGCCATGGTGCCCACAGGGACTTGCACATGGGCATTGTAGGTGAATCGAATGCCGGGTGAGTCTTGGCAAGGAATCCAGGTTCTAGCCAAAATAGCTTGACTTTGAGTGAACAAGAACGGCTGCTCTCCTTCCACCCACAGCAGCGCACCAGCATCGGGTGCGCTCTCATAGCGGATGCTGACCTCTTGACTGGATTCGCCAATGGGAATGCTCAGCGGCTGTCCGATGAAATCTTGTTTTGGCCCCAGGGCCCATTCTACGACTTGACCGTCTACAGTCACGTCCAGGATGTTCAGGTCGACCACGTCAAATAGGATGCGCTTGGCCCCTTCGCTGGTTTGAATCGCATAACGAGCTGTGGCTGCAATGACACGGGTGTCGAAGTCAATGGAAGCGTTCCAATCCAAATGAGTGACAACGGCTTCTTCTGGTTTGCTAAAACTGTGATGGTCTGTGGCTCTTTTCATGTCCAAAATGGCTTGATTCCGGCGTGGGGTTGTGGGTTGATCTTGGCATCCCGTGAAGGCAATAAACAAGGCCGCTATTCCCAAAATTCCAAAGCAATGCAGTAGAGTTTTTTTCATGATTTGTTGGTTGGGTTTTCTGTAGAGTTGCGTTCTATAATTCGGCTCAAAGTAACCACGGCAAGACCGCCAAAAGCTGTTTTCATAAGAAGCCCCGGCCCCAATCGGGCAAGCGTTTCCCAAACAGGCTCTGCGATGGGAACGATCGTGCGTTGCCAGAGCAACCCCAAGGCCAAGATTAGAACCTGTCCGGCCAAGATGCAAAGTGTTCCCATGAAAGCGCGTTGCTTCTGAATGCGTTCAGCAGCCCATCCAACCAACAGTGCTGAGAGCGGGAAGGCCAATAAAAACCCACCCGTAGACCCTGTGAATCGCTCCCATCCGGATGTTCCATAGGCAAAAACAGGCAACCCCAATCCACCAGAGATTAGATACAGGATGACAACGCTCAGTCCCAGTCTCCAACCTACGAGTAAGGGGATGAGCACCACCAAAAGTGATTGCAGCGTAATGGGGATTCCTTCGGCCGTTTTCAATTGCATGGGGCCTAAAACGAACAGGATCCCGAGGCCTAAAATCAAACTAAGTGGAATGCCCCACGGTTTCGAACGATCTAAAATAATGTATTCAAACATGCTCAGTTGCGCAGAAACTGCTGGGATTTTTGGGTGTCAAAGACAACGGTATTGTTCGCCCGTTGCACGTCAGCGGTTTTGCGAAGCGGATCAATTTCAACACGCTGAATTGTTTTTGTGGTAGGCCATTCAAGGGTATACGTCGGATGAGTCCAAGCCCAATCCTCAAGCAAAACCTCCTGCGGATCTAGCGTTCGGTGTCCCCGCATCATCACCAATGGAATGTGGAAGGCGTCCTCGGAACCATCGGTGTACGTCACCAAAAGGTCAACAGGCATCGGCATAGCACCTGGACGGGCCATGGTGATGGTCAACGTATCGTTGCCAGCCGTAACCGATTCGATGGACGCATCAATTTGGTGAGTCGTATGCATGAAGTATTGGAAGTACCAGTCCAGGTCCATGCCACATGTCTTCTCCATGACACGCTTGAAATCCATTGGTCCGGGGTGTTTGAATGACCACTCTTTGAAGTACGACTTGAGTCCTTGATCACGCGCTTCATCTCCCATGATCGCGGCCAATTGCGCAAGCAATACCTCCCCCTTGGAATAGGCTGCGACACCGTATGCACGATTGGTTTGATAATGATCAGCATGCGTAATCAAAGGCTCCTCTTTGCCGCTGAGCGCTTGACTGATGTAACCACTGTAGGAGGACCGGTGGGGGTTCTTTCCTGTCATGGCCTCTGTGAAAAGGTGGCTCATGCACAAGGAAGTGACATAACTCGTCATGCCTTCATCCATGAACTCATACAAACTTTCGTTCGTCGCCAAAACGGCTTGAAACCACGAATGTGCCATCTCATGGATCGTGACGCCGATCAAACTTCGCTCACTTCGGTGCCCTGTCACCAAGGTTGCCATGGGATACTCCATGCCACCATCGCCTCCCTGAATCACTGTGTACTGCGGGTAGGGGTAAGGACCTACGACTTCATTGAGGAACTCCATTGCCTTGGCTGCGTATTCCGGCAGACTTTCCCATGCTGCGTCAAACTCGGGGTTTGCCTGTCGGTAGAAGTTTAGGGTTACGTCGTTGAGTTGCTTGGATGTGTGGATGTAATCGGGGTCTGCCGCCCAAGCAAAGTCGATGACATTTTCTGCCGTGAAATGCCATGTTCCAGATGATATGGATTCGGCCTCTTGGCCCTTGAGTGTCCCCGTTCCTCCAACGATGTATCCAGCGGGCAGGTTGATTGTGACATCAAAATCGCTCCAAATCCCGTGAAACTCCCTTCCGATATAAGGTTCTGTGTGCCATCCATCGTGATCGTATTCGCACAACTTGGGATACCACTGGGTCATGGAATATTCGATGCCCTCTTTGTTCATCCAGCCGCTTCGTCGAATTTGACGGGGAACTTGTG